>LICD01000001.1 GCA_001438145.1 OM182 bacterium BACL3 MAG-120619-bin3
AATTTTCGAGCACGCCCCAACAAGATTGTAAGCGATCTCGTCGTTGTAGCTACGCAGCGACAGAAAATCCCCGTCAGCGGCTCCGGATTCATTCAACACAGATTGCCAGGCTTGCTCGCCGTGTACAGTTTTAACCATATCTCGTATCGCTTTGTGGATCATTCCGTACATAGTGTCGCCTCGCCTCCTATCTGATAGATAAGTCGGTATATTCTGCTGTAAATCCTTAACAACTAGCGATGACGCTGCCTATAAATATGTAGCGGCCGCACTCATCGCGAACCAGTTCTCGCTGCCCCTGGGGCGTTCAGCGCGGTATATAAGGGCGCTTCACAATTAGCGCGGGGTCTGCATCTGCCTTGGGCGACAGCATCTGTGGTCTGCCTGCCTGATTGTCAGTCCCGTAGAGGTTGCCGTTTACATCGACAGACAATGAATGCATTTCGATCCAGAAATCTGGCCCCTCGGTAGGAAGATTCCATGAGTAATGGCGTGTCCCGTCTAAATTGAACTGCACGATTTTTGGCGGATTCAGGTCTGTTACCCAGGCACTGTCCTCGCTCACTGTAATGTCTAGTGGCATGCCCAGTCCGCCCCAGGTGGTGACGTATTCGTAGTCTGGGTAGCGATCTGAATCATGTGCGGCGATCTGTTGAAAGACTTTTATGTCGCGGTTGTCGCGGTCGAGCGCATAAAGGCGTTCGTTTGGCCCCAGTGCGAGCGAGTGAACGCTGCTGAATTGGTGCGCCTCTTTACCGCGCTCGCCAAACTCGGAACGGTAGCTGCCATCGGCATTGCGCACGACTATTCGTGTATTTCTTAAGCCGTCGGCGATCAAAAATTTACCGTCTGGCAAGAACGCGACGTCTTGTGGTTGTGCGTAATGGGTTTCGTCTTCGCCAGCGACGTTTTTCTCACCTAAAGTCATTAACAAATTTTCGCCGTCATTCGAGAAGACATAGATGATATGGCCGGTTTCATCGATGAGCCACAGCCGCTTTTCCTCGTCATAAGGGCTCATGCGAATGCGATGTGGTCCCGGACCGTCGGTTCCAGTGAACAGGTGATCCCATTGATCCCAGACTTCTAGAAGCTCACCTTCAGCGTTAATGACATACAGGCAGTTTTGCCAAACACGTCCGCGACCACGAAGCACGTTCCATCCCAATGAGCCTGCAAAGTTCGTGTACTCACCTGGCACTGGGTTCGGTAATTGAGTCTCTCCGCGTTGGAGAACGAAGATGCGCTCGGTGGATTCGACATACACGCCAGAAGTCCCGCCCCAAGAAAGCCCGTCGGCAGCGAACGGTTGCATCCAAGTTTGGGTGTTGAAATTGTAGGGGGAAGGGCCACTCGGATCGATTTCCGCGGCACTGAGGGGCAGCGAAAAAAAGGCTCCCACTGCGGCGGTGGCTAGCCAATCACGCAAGACGGGTTTTGTGCAGCCAGATAATTTTTGGTGCGAGGTCGGAAATAAAGGCATATGGCTCTCCAGAGGGGAGGTTGAAGTTTTAATTGTGGCCGCCAACGCATAAGCTTTGCGGGAGAGTGTTAGTTTCAAAGATAACAAGACTTTAGTTGAGCGCCAAGGAATAAGATCGGCGTGATGACTTGAGTTTTGCTTAGGGCAGAGGCATTTCTGGACTTTCGTTTTGTCGAGCAGGGGTAAAGCGCGCGATTGGTTCTTCCGCGCGTTGCTGCTCAAGCCAGAAAACCCCATCAAACGGTGCACTGTTGCCGCGAGTGCCAAGAAGGTCAATGTCACCATCGCCATCGATGTCTCTTGCGATGAATTTATCGAACATGCCGCGCTTGCGTCTCGAGACATCGTGGCGCGGCCAAACCGAGGAGATGACTTTGGTTGCACCGGGATTTTCAAACCACGCGAGGCGGCCGAGTGCGTCGCTTGCTTTCACCTCGCCGTCGCCTTCTCGGGGTCCGCTACTGTAACTGCCTACGAAGGCATCGCTATCGCCGTCGCCGTCGATATCGGTCAGGACAATGCCGGTTATAGCGTCGGGTGCCAAGCTGCCAATTGGGTGATGAATCCAAGCGCTATCTTTATCCTTTGGTTGTTCTAGCCATCCAAGGGAGGAGGCTAGTGACTCTGTACCAATCGCGCCGATGATGTCCGTTCGGCCATCGTTGTTGAGATCGGCGTACTCGAGGTTAAACCCCGAGGCTGTACCGCCGACTATCCCGATGGCGTGTTCAATGAAACTCAGCTGTTCGAGGCTGCTGCGATTTTCGAACCAAGCGAGTCTGTTTTCCCCGCGGCTTCCTACGACGATATCAAGGTCCCCATCCGCATCAAGATCCACCGGCTGCGCGTTCTGTGGCACGCTGTAGCGTCCTAAAACAGTTTCGTGCCACGCGTCGGCCACTAGCGGATCGCCAGTGACTGAGAAAATGGAAACGGGTGTCGAGCGGGCAAGGTCGCCAGGCCCGGGTCGCTGAGCGCCTTTGTTTGCGGCGATTACTTCGGGGGTGTTATCGCCATCGAGGTCTGCGAAAAACACGCGAATGTAGGAGCCATTGCCTTTCGTCATAGGCAAGATGAGGCGTTCCCACGCTTCGCCCTGTCTCGCGTCATCGGGCCCAGGGTTTTGCAGGTAAATAAGGTGGGAAAGTTCGGCAGCGACAATCACATCAAGAAAGCCGTCACCATTAACATCAGCTATATCGGCGTCCTCGGGCGCGGGAGAATCTGCCCCCTCGGCGAGCGTGACATTGACCCAATCCGAAGGGGTAGCGCCTGCAAAAGCGATTCGTACATGGCCCTCTGAGTCTGGAATATAATCTGGATCAAATTCGCTGGAATCGTATTCGCTGTCGGACTCATGGACGGACACAATGTCTTCTCGGCCATCGTTATCCAAATCGCCGACGACTAATCCGTCGCTTCCATTCAAGGCGAAGCCTGCTAGTTCAGGCGAGTCGATTATCCATTCGCGCCACGCTATGTATTCGCCGGCAACGGTTGTGGCTGAAGTCGTTTGGTTGCCAACGCCTGCTATGTCCACCGAGTTGGCTAGAGGGTCGCTTGCGGCGGCGAAGGCAAGACTGCAGAAGCCAGTTAACGTGACTGTGATGCCTTTTACCAAGAGGGTTACCAAGAGGGTTACCCAGCGAGTTATCCAGCGAGCTTTTCGGTTCTGGTGGTGGTCTAGCATACTTAGTCACTGCCTCGCTGGCGTGCGCCTCGATTGCTGAATCAGTATATTTGTCTACGCGCTATGAGCTTAGCAACAGGCCTGGCAAAAGACCTAGCAAAAGGCCTAGCAAAAGGCCTAGCAAGACGAACGCGATCATTAAAAAGTCCAAAATCATGCTAGCAGTGCCCGAGCGAAGAGGAAAGAAATTAAGTGCTCTTGAGGACGAGCTGGGGTCTTGTCGTGGCGGCGCTCTAACGGCAAGGACGATGATTCTAATTCTCTGTCGCATCCTTTATCATGTAGGCATGAAATCAACTCGTTCTATCGCTCAATCCCCGTCTGCGGCCATTCTCCTTTCATGGCTTTCTTTGTCTGCTTGGTCTTTGTTCGCGCGCTCGCTGCGAATGCGTCTTCTGAGTCTGCCATGCTCTCGATGCTCTTTATGCTTTCGGCGCTCTCTACGCTCTCTATTTTCTCTATGTTGCCTAGGCTACGCGTCGATAGGCCTCGCGCAGCCAGTAGTCGAGAACCAGTTGCTCACCTTCGATGAATGGGTTGAGGAGTTGCGGGCTGAGGCTTTGAGTCTAGGTATTCGCTCAGAAACGCTCGAGGCTCTCGATACCTTGGAGGCACCGCTCGAAAAAGTGCTCGAATACGATAACAGTCAGCCCGAATTCGTCCAGACTTTTACCCGCTATCTCAATCTGCGCGTCACAGCGCGTCAGGTTGAGCGCGGTCAAGCGCTGCTCGATGAGCATGCTGACCTGCTGGCCGGGGTGCAGGCGAAATACAATGTACAGCCGCATTATCTAGCTGCCTTTTGGGCAATAGAAAGTAACTTCGGCAGTGCGACTGGCGGTTTTTCAGTGCTTCAAGCACTGGCCACTCTTGCTTATGATCCGCGGCGCGCTCAATTTTTTAGAGACCAGCTAATCACCGCGCTGAGAATACTGGATGCGGGACACATTGGCGCGGAGCGCATGACAGGTTCATGGGCGGGTGCCATGGGGCAGTTGCAATTCATGCCCAGCGTGTTTTTCAGCTACGGCGTGGACGGCGATGGCGATGGCCGAATCGACATTTGGAACAGCTTGCCGGATATTTTTCACTCGGCTGCCAATTTCTTAAGCCAATCAGGCTGGCAAGGGGATGAACGCTGGGGAAGGGAGGTAATACTGCCTGCGAATTTTGATTACTCACTCACCGGCGTTTCTGAACGACGCTTGTTAGAGAGCTGGCGAGCACTTGGGATCCGTCAGGTGTCCGGCGCAGCGCTGCCAGTCGCCGATATGGAAGCCTCCGTCATCCTTCCCGCCGGTGCAGATGGCCCCGCGTTTCTCGCCTATGGCAATTATCGGGCGACGCTCGCCTATAATCCTTCAACTTTTTACGCGCTAACGGTAGGCCATCTCGCCGATCGCTTTAGTGGCAGCGGCCCCATTCAGCGAATGCCAATCAATGAGCAGGCAATGAGTTTGGCCGATGTACGAGAGCTACAAGAATTGCTCAATCTTGCAGGATTCGATTCTGGTGAACCCGATGGGCGAGTAGGGCGCCAAACTAGAAGCGCCATCAGGGCGTATCAAGAGCGTGCACAACTTCGAATGGATGCGTACGCATCCAAAGCGCTGCTCGAGCGCTTACAAGCAGAGCGGTAACAAGCCTGAGCAAGTGTTGCTCCGGGCGCTGCACGCTTGAGTGACACCTAATGGATCGCCTTTAGAATGTTAGAATGATAGACAGCTTGCGAGATTTCCCCATGACTACAATGACTCTTAACCCCACCAGCCAAGCCATTAGCGACGATAGAAGCCTCGTGCTATTTCGGCGCATGGCGTGGATCACAATCATCGCGGTGTATGTTTTGATCTTGGTCGGAGCGAGCGTGCGTGCGTCTGGTTCTGGCATGGGTTGCCCCGACTGGCCGACCTGTTTTGGGCAATGGATTCCACCGACGAGCGAGGCGCAGCTGCCGGCCAATTATCAAGAAATCTATGCCGCAAGGGGCTATGCAGAAACACGGTTTAATGTGGTCAAGACGTGGACGGAGTATATGAACCGCCTGTTGGGTGTCTCCATCGGCTTTATGATCTTTGCGACCGCGCTCTTCTCGTGGCGCACACGAGCGCACGATCCCGCTATCGCCAAAGCCTCGATAGCCGCATTTCTTATGGTCGGCTTTCAGGGCTGGCTCGGGAGTAAAGTCGTCGGGTCTAATCTGATGCCGGGACTGATCACAGTTCACATGCTGGTTGCCTTGGCTATTGTTGGCGTATTGCTCTATGCGGTCGCCCAAGCACGTCGCGGGATAATGGCGGCGCAGCCAGTGACGGCTCTAGATCAGCGCTTTCCTAAATGGCTTTATATTGTTCTTGGCATGACTATTTTACAGGTTGCGATGGGGACGCAAGTAAGAGAGATGACGGATCTCATTAGCAAGATGCAAGGCGAGCAAATGCGTTCAAGCTGGATCGATGCTATGCCCTGGTTCTTTTATGTACACAGGAGCTTCTCGGCGATCGTTTTGTTTAGCAATCTCTGGCTTGCGAAATTGCTGATCACCTCGCTCGGATTCGGTCATGCGCTAACGAAGATGACGCTCGCGATGATTGCTGTCATTGTTCTTTCCGTTGTCTCGGGTGCCACCCTAGGCCACTTAGGTATGCCTGCCCTTGTGCAGCCTACTCATCTGCTCGCCGCAGCGCTGCTGTTTGGTTTGCAATTCTTAATCTGGATGAGCTATCGCCACGCCAGAGATGCCAACGCGTCCCACCCTTCGATGGAAAACCCAGCATGAGTGTCAACACGAAAGAGTTCGAGATAGTCGTTTTCGGCGCAACAAGTTTTGTCGGCAAAATCCTGTGCAACTATCTTTGCAACCAATACCGAGAGCCGAACCTGCGCTGGGCGATGGCCGCGCGGTCTAGTGCTAAGCTCGCCGAACTGAAGGCGGAATTAGGTGAGAATGCGAAGGCGATTCCGCTTATTGTGGCTGATTCTGCGGATGCAGAATCCCTCGCTCAGCTCTGCGATCGGACCGAATTGGTGATCTCGACAGTGGGCCCCTATGCGCTCTATGGGGAGCTGTTAATCGAAGCCTGTGTCCGCGGTGGCGTCGACTACTGTGACCTCACAGGTGAGCCACAATGGATTCGGCGGATGGTCGACCGCTACGAGGCGCTCGCGCAGCAGTCGGGCGCTCGAATCGTGCACAGCTGTGGTTTCGACTCGATTCCTTCGGATTTAGGTGTGAGGCATTTACAAGAGGCTGCGCAAACGCAGTTCGGCAGCTACTGCGACAAAGTGAAGATGCGCGTAGTCAAGATGAAGGGCGGCGCCTCTGGCGGCACAGTAGCGAGCGGTCTTAATGTCTACCGCGAGGCGGCTAAAGATCCCGCTCTGCAGGCAGAGCTCAGAGACAGTTATTCTTTGTGCCCTCAGGGACACGACTTTACTCTGCGGCAACCGAGCGTTGGCGTCGAATATGACGACGACATGAAGTCGTGGGCCGGACCTTTTATCATGGCATCGATCAACACACGGATAGTGCTACGCTCGAATGCCCTGTGGCCAAATCACTACAGCAACAACTTCCTCTACGACGAAGCCCTGCTTCTAGGCGATGGCGAGAAAGGGCATAAAGCAGCCAAGAAACTCGCGTTTGGCATGAAGTGGGGAATGACGGCGATGGCGATCGCGCCTATTCGGGCGTTCGCTCAGCGTTTCTTTTTGCCAAAGCCAGGGGAAGGACCCACACCAGAGCAGCAACTTAATGGGATGTTTGATTTGCATTTCATTGGCACTACCGAGGCGGGAGACAAAATCGTTACCCGCGTAACAGGCGATCGCGACCCGGGCTATGGGTCAACGGCGAAAATGCTCGCTCAAGCGGGGATTAGCCTACGCCGTGATGTCGATCAGCAGTCTGTCGGCGGGGGGTTCTGGACCACGGCGACAGCATTCAACGAGCGTTTTTATGAGCGGCTGCAGGCGCATGCAGGCCTGACGTTCGATGTGTTGGAGGCAACAGCCTCATCGAGCGCTGAATAGGGTAGGCGCGGGCGGCTTAGAAGGTGAGTTCTGCGCCGCCATAGGTGAATACCGAATTTCTTTCTTGGAACCCTTTGGGCTTGTAAATGACAGCCCCCACCTCGATGCGAATGCTTAAGGGGGACACGTCCCAGCGTGCTCTCAGGTCGAGATGGTGGCCCATATAGCTGTCAGTAAGTCCGCTAGGATCACTCTGCTTTGTTCGCCCCAGCGAATCGCGCCTGTCTGCTAGCCAAAAGTGGCGATAAGACGCCATGAGATTAAGTCCCGCGATAGGATTAAAGCTCGCGCGAAGTCCCGGGGTGATGATATTGCTCGCATTGAACACACCGTAAAAGCCAGTGGGTCCGTAAGCGAAGGCGGTAACACCAAAGAGTTGATTAAACCGCTCCTGCCGCTGCGGAGTCCCAAGGTCATTGCCGCTGCCATAGTCAATCTCAAACAAGACTCTGAGCCGCGACGGAACGGCGAAGCTGTAACCTAGTTCGAAGAATGCGTATTCGGCTCGATGATCTCCGCGGCTGACGCTGCCATCTGCGGCAAGCCTTGTATTGTCCCCTCGCTGTAGAATCCCTTCAACTTCGAAATCAAACTGGCCGGGCTGCGCGCGCACTTCGGCGCGTAAACCTAGCGTGTTTATCGACGAATCTAGAATCGTGTCGCTTTTCTCACGCAGGGAAAAATAATAAGCCTCGGTTCTAAGCCGGTCGAAGTAGCCGCCGGTTTTGCCTGCTAGCGGGGCGGGCTGAGTTGTAAATACCCCATAGAAACGGCGGTTATTACTCGATTTATCCCACTCAAAGTCGTTATCGAGTACGGACGCCTTGTCTGTCGGCAGTCGCTGAACTGGCTGTGTTGCAAGCACGGCGACTTGGTTGCCATTCGGCGCTGTGTGCGTAAATTCGAGGCCATCGAAGGCATTGAAGGTGTTGCGATAGATAGGTCTTGCGACGAGGCGCCTGCTGCCATAGTCCGACGTAAAACGTCCCAATTTTAGCGTGGTAGCCTCCGAGCCAAGCGCAAGTTTCACACTTGCCTGCTGGATGTCGAGCGCGTTGACATCGCCGGTGCCCAAGATCCCATCGGCGTCAGCGTATTGCTGCCTTGCGTCCATGACCTCGAATTGCCACACACGGCCGTTTTCTTTGTATCTCGCGTCAATGCGGGTGCGAAACGTTAACACCTGGTCATTGGGTGTCCCGCTGCGCACAGAATTGCGGGCATTTTCAAAGCGGCTGCGAAAAGCGCCGGATAGCGACAGACCCTCGGGTAAATCTAGGCTTTGATCTAACCGCCAAGCGGACGCGTCCGCGGCGCTAGATGGCACTGACACGAGTGCGCAGGAGGCCAGCGCTACTGACGCAAGCAGGCTTTTTGCTCGCCGGCTTCGGCAGAACTCCACGATAAATGAGCACGTGATAATTTGAAAAGAAGAGAGCATGCTTTTTTCCGCTAGTGCATTAGCCTCGGCGCTAGATAAGCGTGCTAAGACTAGAGTTAGATTAAAATTCCGCATCATACGCCACAACTCCTAGCGAATCATCTCGCAATGGCGAACGCCTCCTCTGAGAGTCCTCGTCTATCACGAGGGTCGGTGATAGTCTTAGATTATTACTTGCTGCGAGGTATTTCAGAGTAAAGCGCCGGATGGATCTAATAGGGTTAATTCGGATACTCTTGCCACGTTAAAACCCGATCAAAGGACTTAACCGCTAGATGCTGTTGTTCACCGCCCAGATAGTCGCAATATTGAGCGTTTTGCTGCTTGCAGTAGGGTATCTCAAAGCCGACTTCCGCGCCTCGAGCGCTCGGGTGTTCGCCCTCATCGCTCTGTGCGTCGCGCTTTACCTAATGAGCGGGATGACGGGCCCAAACATAGCGGCCGAGTACAGGCTAGATTTCGGCCGCTGGCAGCCACTTATCGGCGTCACCAGCAGCAGTATCTCTGGGCTTTTCATGTTCTATTGTTTCTTGATTTTTCAGGAGGCTCGCCGCTTTCCTCTCGTGCTAGCTGGCGCTTTTTTAACTCAGGTTTGCGCTGAGTTTACCCTTATGATTCTCGCGTCGCAGACAGGCATTCAGGGCGCAGGTCTACTCAGTAATATCGCGCTGGTACTCGACCTGATGCAGCTAGGGTTTGTTGTGCTTGCGATTTATTGGACGCTCTCAGGCTGGCGCGCTGACCTCGTCGAAGACCGTCGTGTTTTTAGGTGGTTTGTCATCGGCGTACAAGGTGCTCTGATTTTCTTCGTCCTCTTTCTCGAGAATTTTGTATTCGATGGGGGCACTCAGGCCTTCGTAAGAGTGCAAGCGATTACAGTCTATTCTATCGCCGCGCTCGCGCTCGGCATGCTGCTTGTTTCAATGAAATTTGACTATGTCTCGCTTTCCCAAGCTATTCGTAAAGTGACTGAGCGCGAGGTTTTGCCCGCTGAGTCCGCCAAGGCGTCGTTCGATATCGCAGGGTTTAATGTGGCATTTAGAGAGGGCTATCTCTATCGAGAAGCCGGACTGACAATTGCTGTACTCGCGACCAAACTCGGTCTGCCCGAATACAAGTTAAGGGCGTTTATTCACCAAGAGTTAGGTTTTCGGAATTTTAACGCGATGCTTCATGTCTACCGCGTGGCAGAGGCGAGTGAAATACTCGCTGATCCCAAAAAAGTCAGTTTGCCTGTGCTAACCATCGCATTGTCAGTTGGGTATCAATCGATAACTCCTTTTAATAACGCTTTTCGCGCACTCAAAGGCATGACGCCCTCGGAGTTTCGTAAGCAAGCGCTTGACTAAACTGAAGCACGCGTTTGGCTGGCTTAGTGATTTACATCAGTAAAAGCCAAGGCTTGCTAGGTTAGCCTTTAAATGAAATAGACTCGGCGAACAGCTTATAGCCACAACTCTAGTGCTGAGTTATTCTTGCGCCACGATTTGAACAGTACTCATAGACGAATGCTCGCGTTCGCGAATTAAGAGGAAAACACCCAGTGAATCAACTCATCTTCGACATTTCCGTTTGGCTTGACGACACCGCCTGGAGCACCGCTATCCATGAGTCCTATTATTTATATAACTGGATCGAATCGACACACGTCATCACGTTGATGCTAAGTCTTGGGATTCTTTTTCTCATCGACTTGAGGATGCTCGGCTGGGCGCTGCCCAATGTGCCTGCGACCCGACTTGCAGAACGCCTCAATACGCCTATGTTGATTGGCTTTATCGTCATGTTTATCACCGGAATTTTGCTGTTCTACGCCGTACCTGTGAGAAGTTCTCAAAGCCTCTGGTTTCGCATCAAGATGGTCCTTTTGGTTGTGTGTGCGGTGAATGCGTATTTATTTCATCGGCGCATGACTCAGTCTATGAGCACCTGGGAGAACGAGCCGCGCGCGCCTTCTACTCTGCGTAAAGGAGCGATGATATCGCTCGCGTTCTGGACAGTGATAGTCCTCTGCGGCCGTTTCATCGCCTACGATTGGTATGATTGTGAATACCCACAGCCAGATTTAGTTCGCGCGCTTGCAGGTTGCATCGACGGACAAATCCGATTTTAGATAATTAATCCCTTCGCTAAGGCTTGGGGTGAATAACGCAGGGAGTTAACTATGAGCTCAGCTACCAACTCAACTAACAACTTATCTAACAATTCATCGTCGGATCGACAATCGCCTATTGGGCCGTATCCTCGCGCAACGATTGCCGGTCTCGCACTGCTAGTGCTGCTCGCCTTTTCATTCTCGGGTTTACGTGCAGAGACTTGGACCGCGCTATTACCGTTCTTCGAATGGATGGAGACGACGTGGTTTGGCTATGTGGGCAAAACATGGGGTGGTGCCTTTGCAACTATTCAAGCTGGCCATCTAGTCTCCCTTGGAGTTTTAGGCGGTGCCGTTTTGTTTAGTGATGGCCGCCTTTTAGGACTCTATTCCTCACTTCCGCTGCGCGAGGTGATCGATGGCTCGCATCAGGTGTTTAAGTGGGCACTCGCAGTGGTGGTTTTTACCGGCGTTTTTATGGCCTGCGGTGTCGCCGTCAAAGTCTATTACCTGCCCGTTTTCTGGTACAAAATGCTTACGCTGACAGTGGGCGTCCTCTTCGCGTTTTATGTTCGAAAACCACTCATTGATCGTGATTTGAGCGTTGTCAGTCCTTTGGTGGTTAAACTAACCGCTGTTGCAAGCATCATGGTGTGGTTTACCGTCGCGGCAACAGGTCGCTGGATCGGGTTTAGCTAAATGCCGCTGTGAACGCAGTTTTTACGGAATGAACAGAGACGAAAACGCAGGCAAGTAATTGCATCGGCGGGCGAGTGAAGACGCTGCCAGGCGAGCGGAAAAATGGGAGAGTAGGATGAGTGAATTAGAAAAGAAAAATAGCGCGACCCCGCGAGGGCTAAAAGATGATGAGATGGCTGCAGTGGTTGTTGCAGGCAGCATCGTCGCGTTTTTTGCGGTCTATTGGTTTTTCGAAATCTTGTCGGTGCGAGAGCTGTTAGAAATGGCGTACGGCTAGAGAGGCGCTTGGGCTCCGCGCCTCTAGAGAAAGAGTGACACGCGGAGTCCGATTGGCGCTAGGTTACTGCAGTGGCGAGTAGTCAGTCGCCTTCATAAATAAGTTTTCTATTCCTGCCAAAATGGGGCCGTTAGCGTTAGACGCTGCAGCTACCTCTGCCCATTCTGGGTCAGCGATAAACGCCTGCCACGATGCATCAGCCGCGGCGCGACTCTTGTGCTCTAGTACGTAGACCAGTGTGTTTTCGGCTTCTTCTCCTTCGGTCGGCGCCCAATAGGCCACGACTTCCATCCCATGTTTACGGAAGATGCGCGTAGTGTGGTCGCGGAAACGGGCATGCAGATTGTCAAGGTTTCCGGGTGTCGCTGTATAGGTTCTAAGTTCGAAAACTTTGCCTTCCTCCTGTGCGCCGCTGGGTATAAACGACGTCACCGCGAGGAAAAAAGCGAATGATGCTGCAGTGAGAGTGCGAGCCGTAAGGCTTTTACGTGATTGTTCTGATTTGCTTGATTTACTGAGTGCTGACATTGACTTGCTCCCTGTCGCCTAGGCGGCAGCTATTTAGTGTTAACGGATACTCTTTATAAGATATTTACAGGGGTAGATGCAATGCGAGGCAGTTGCGTTGCGCAAGCGGTGTTAGCGTAGTGCGGTCGCATTAGTCTTTCTCAGTTTGCTGGCTAGGCGAGGCTCTGATCCATCGTTTGGGCGGGGCTATCGGCCTCGCATTTGCCTATCTCCCGCGCGGGGACGCCTACCACAGTCGTGTGCGGCCTCACGTCAGACAACACCACGCTGCCTGCCCCAATTTTTGAGCCACTGCCAATTTCGATGTTGCCCAATACTTTGGCCCCTGCCGAAATGAGCACGCCCGAACGGACTTTCGGATGGCGGTCGCCTTGCTCGTTGCCTGTGCCGCCGAGCGTTACGTGTTGGAGTATCGATACATCGTCGTCGATGACACACGTCTCACCAATCACAATGCCGGTCGCATGGTCGAACATAATACCCATGCCAAGTGTGCAGCCGGGGTGGATATCTACAGCGAACACCTCAGCGTTGCGACTCTGAATAAAGGACGCGAGCGCGCGCCTTGAATGTGTCCAAAGGTAATTGGCAAGGCGATGTACCTGAATCGATTGAAAACCTTTCAGATAGAGTACAACCGGAAGATACGTGCTGGTCGCAGCGTCACGCTCATAAACAGCTCTGATATCGGCACTTGCGGCTAGAATCAGTTTAGGCTCTGCGTCGAATGCCTCTTCAAAGAGTTCGCGCAACGACACAGCGGACATCACCTCATCCGCAAGCTTGTTCGCCAATATCACGCTAAGTGCGGAGGCAAGGCTGCGATGGTTTAGAATGCAGTTGTATACATAGCTGGCTAACAAGGGCTCTTCAGCGATTGCCAGCGTTGCTTCTTCGCAAAGTTTTACCCAAACGAGACTCGGATTACGTTCGTCGACTGCTGTGTTCAATGAGGATTCCTTGGGGATTTACTCTAAGCGCGATTAAAAAGCGATTAAAGGACAATTAAAGAGCTAGGTAAGTAAAGTGCTTGAGTACTAGATAATCAGATGGGGAGTTTACTACTTATTAACGCTGTCGCCAAAAAAAGCGGGTGTTTAGTCAATGGCAGCCTTCTTCAGAAGAGCTTTGGTTTTTTCGAGCTCATGTTCTAAACCAAGACGAGTTTCGGTTTCTATCGTTGGAATGGACAGAACAAAATAGGCTGTCCTCACAACCTCTCGCCAGCGTGGAACTTTAGGTAGTTGTTCTAGCCTTAAATACCGATCGAATGTGCGTGTGCGAAGACGGCCGTCATCTATGCTAACCGCCCAAATATTGCTTTCCTCGGCGAGTTCGATTTTAGACTTCTGCGTAGTCACCTCCCAAGCATGAAGTGCAGAGCGCATGAGCGTCACGAGTTGCTGACGATACTCGCTATCACTGTCCATATCGGGGAGGTTAGAAGTAATTTTCGCAACAAGCGAGTCGATCCTGATCAGCTCTTCGAGCAAGTCGGGTTGTTGATTTAATTCAATAGGTTTAAGCACGCTGAGTCTTGCGTTTATTCTACGCATGTTCTGTTGAACTTGCCCTAATATGCCAACAAGCTCGGCCGCATCATACCTCTTCTTGCTCCGACAACCCTCTTCTGAGTTTTCTTTATCTGTGAGGATGAAGAGCACGCCAGTGCCCTCGTTATTACCGAAGAGCATAAGGCGAACGTCGGCAGTAACCATTTCCGCATTAAGCTTGTTTGCGTCGCCGTAAGGAATGGCCAGTTGTATTTTCTCCTGCAGCGAAAACACCAAATCGCCTGAGTTACTTTGCAGGTCTTCAGTTTCCCATCTGGCGAGTGCGTCGAGCAGTTTTTCGCTGTTCAGGCTTTTTTTGAAAACGCTTGCGATCTCTGCTCCCTCGAGGGTTTCCCTGTCAGTGCCGAGTAGGTCAGTTGCTGTCTTATTAAAGCTGAAAATTTGGCCTGGTAGCTCGAATGCAATGAAGCCTTCATCGATCGTTTCAAGGACTTGTTGTAATTGCATCCTTGAGTGTCGCAGTTCCCTGTCAGCTTCCGAATAGGATTTAATTAACGATCGTAGGCGCATATTTTCTTTGCTAGTCCGATGCATCAAGCTTAATTTAAGCTGGTTTTCTACGCGCGATTTGAGTTCCTGCTTGTGAAATGGCTTTGGCAAAAAATCATTGGCACCTGTCGCTAATGCTTCGGCTAAATTCTCGAGATGATTCTTCGCAGTCACAAGAATAATTGGCAGTTCTATTGGGTTATAGCGTTGACGAATTTTTTGGCAGACCTCATGGCCGCTAAGCCCGGGCATCATCAGGTCTAGCAAAATCAAATCGGGTTTCGATTCAGCGACAGCGGTTAATGCGTCCATTCCATTGGTGTAGTTGATAACGGTGTATTCTGACAACTGTTGGCCTATTACGATTCGATTGATTTCGTCGTCATCGACGATCATCACCGTGATATTTTGCTGGCTTCTTAGTGCTGGGTCAGCCTCTCTTCGCAAGGCTTCCTGCGCAAACTCGGCGCGCATAATCATTTGCTCATCAAATGTGCTAGCAACACTCGCTCGGCTCTGATCGAGAGCCATTCTCAGATTGAAGCTAAATTCAGAGCCAACACCTAACGCGCTGGTCATGCTGAGTTTGCTAAGATGCATCTCGATCATGTGCTTAGCGATGGGTAACCCTAGACCAACACCTTGAGCATTCTGTTTCCTCGAGGGCAGTTTCTCAACGTTGCGAAATATCTTTTCGTGCTCGCTTTCGTGTATGCCGATTCCCGTGTCTAAGACACGGATTCTAATCATTGAGTCTGCAATGACTTCTCCACCGATATCGACTTCTCCGCTGCGCGTGAACTCAATAGCATTAGCGGTCAGGTTTACGAGTATTCGCTGGAGTCTATCCTTGTCAGCCTCGATTAATGGCAGCTCTGGATCTACCGTGTTGCGCAGTTTAATTGGTTTTTCACCGATCTTAGGTGAGCAGATAGCAATGATAAGAGTCGCCATTCTATGCAGGTCGACCGATTCAAGCTTAAGCTGATTCCCGTCTGGTCCTCGCGACGAGAAATCTAAAAGGTCATTAACCAGCGTCATCAGCCTGTCGCCGCTAGCTTGGATAAGTTCTAGATTCTTTATGATTAGTCCGGCGTTTTGGTTGTTTCGCCGAAACGCCTCTAACGCATTCCCTGCTAGACCATTAATACCGAAAAGGGGTGTTCGCAACTCGTGCGACACATTCGCGAGTAAATCGTCTTTGATGCTTTCGGCACGAACAAGATTATCTATGGCCAGTCTTTGCGCATCCTCTTTCTCTTGGTTGATCAAGGCATAACGTGTCGAAAGGCTGAGGGACAAGAGGAGAGCTTGGGTGATTAGGCCAAGGTTGTAAGCGCTAGCGCTGAAAATGTTCACTGGGAAGCCCGGGACAGCTTCAACGAGGAGGTGAGCAGTGATGCCGATAATACAAGCGCTTGTAGCGGCTGAGTGGAGTAGTGCTAGTGATCGGTTTCCGTTGCGCATCGAATCTAGATTGGAGCAGAGAACGACAGGAAGACCAATGACGAGCAGGGTAATTAACGAAAATTGATAATACGTTTTATCGGGTATCAAGCTTAATAGCGCAGCAACACAGAAGGCTGTGATCAACCATCGTCCTACATTATCGAGGAACGAGTTGTTTTGTGGAATATTTAGCAAAGACCGTTGGAAAGCGATGAAGCTGACGGCTGCGGCGGGATAAATTAAGCGCTCTGCAGTGTCTAAAAGCCAGAGGCTGGTCGTGAAATCGCCAAGCAGAAAACTTAGGTGGTGGGCATTAAGAAAGAGTAAAACAGTTTGTGCGCCAATCGCGAGGACGTATAGGAGATAAACTCGATCTCTCAGCCTAATGAATTGGAACAGGTTGAAAAACATCATAGCAAGTAACAAGCCATACAGAGCTCCCAGCCCAATATTAGCTGCGGATGCCTCCTGTGCCCTTAAGGCGGCAGCCTCATCGAGACTCGGCATGCCCGATGGGCCGTCAAGATAGGTTGCCGAAAGTGCGGCATCGAGCTGAGCTGGGGAAAGCTCCGCTTGCGCATAGGCTGGGTCGACAGCGGTTAGCGTAAATGTCACTAAAAAAAGTGGGCAAAAGTTAGTGAGCAACGTGCGCAGAAGAGGGAGGTTGTTGTCTGTCCAACGACAAGGCGTGGTAGAGTGTCGAGACGCAAAAAAAAGATTATGAAGCGAGTGTTCAGACCTCATTTATTTTTACCCGCGAGGTCCGACGCAAAATTTCTAGATGCTGAAACAATAATGCGTTTGACGGGTGATTGCAATTGTTACTGAGATTTTTAGGCACTTCGATTCGACCTAAAGAACTGTGTATCATGACCGGAATGTTGCTCCGACGTTAGGGCGATAAAAAGGATGTCGCATGGGAATATCAATTAATTTAGGCGCGCTCCTCCTTCGCGGGGCCGGCGGGTTGGCGCTCACGGCGCTGTCAGCGTTATTACTCGCACAGGGCGCTGGCGGCCCCGAAGAGAGAGCTCAGATAGAGCAGTGGAAAACCTTAGTGGAGGCCGATCAACGATTTGCCCAGCTTACCGCACAAGCAGGCAGGCGCGCTGCATTTCTAGAGTTCCTCGCCCCCGATTCCGTCGTGTTTCGTGAAGGGCCCGTTGATGCGTTGACACTGTACTCGTCTTCGAGCTTCGCCGAAGCCGCGAGTGAAATTGATTGGAAGGCGCACTATGTCGATGTGTCGAATGCTGGCGATGTTGGTTTGTCGGCAGGTCCACTGACAATATTCAACGATTCTGGCAGCGACTCTTACGGTCATCTCATTTCTATGTGGCGATCCTCCAGTGCCGGCTGGGAGTTAATGGCAGACATTGTTGTTGGTATTCCTGGTTTTCTGAGTCTCGATGTAGAGCCCAGCTATGCTGACACGCTGCCAGTGATTGCCGAGACAGCAATTCCTGCAAGCGTAAGCGTAGCGGGAAATACGCTGCAGTCACTCGTCGATGCAGATGAACTGTTTGGTCGTTCGATTAACTTCAGAGGAGGCCAGCGCGCTTTGCTGCGTTATGGCCTTGAAAATACCCGCGTTTATCTGCCTGGCATGGGGCCTGCGGTTGGTGCGGAGGCGGCGAGCTCGGTTTACGGTGCATTCCTCGACAATCAGTTAGCTACGACAAACCCTGTTAATCTGAGTAATCTCGGCGCGTATTTGTCGTCCTCTCAGGAGATGGGTTACACGTATGGGACTATGGAAACTGATAGCAGTACAGCTGAGGCTGGCTTTAAGACGAGCTACATGCGCCTTTGGCGGTTCAATCAAGAAGGTGAGTGGCGTATTGCGGTAGAGGTGCTTAGCCCGTTTTAACGACTAATTAGGCCTAGGAATGGGGCTGAAATAGAATTCGGTGATTAGACTATTTGTCACCTCGCCACTATCACTCACTAGTTCGAGTTGGAGTGTATGCGCGCCTGGACTCAAATCACCTGTCTCTATTTGGTAGCGGTAACCCAACTGGGGAAATTGAGAATCCAGCAGCGCCCCTGCAACGATGTCCAGATCTGTGCGCTCGGTTCTTGAGCCCGAATAGGGCGCAGACTTCCCGTCGATTAACACACGAATCAGGTCGACTTTGTTCCCTTCTGCAAAAGCCCAGCCGCTGACTGTAAAGTTCTCTGCCACGCGCTCGCCGGCAGCCGGTGAATCAATCCATCCCCGCGCTGGAATCGAGCACTCGATGGGTTGAGCGGGCTCGGCTATGTGGATTGCGTAAAACGAAAATCGTTTGGCGCCTCCTACAAGGTCGATCTGCTGCAAGAATTTGAGTCCTACGGATACGGCGCAGGCATGCTGGAGCAGCGCTCTTTTCTGCCCAAAGTTTAGGGTGCTGTCCTCTGTGATTAGCAGCGCTGGCGAGTTTTTATTGTCGATCAGCGCTTCCGTATCCATGCCCCAGAGCGAAAGCTGAAGCGCGCGGCCGTCGCGGACCGCTTTTTCAGTGTCGAGCGTGTAAATTGAGTTGGGCTCTCCGAGTTTGGCGAACGCGAGTTGCGCCGCTGTATAGTAATTGTCGGTCACGATGAGTGGCGGCTCTTCAAAATGAGCCGCGACGACAAGCCGCGTTTCAGCGGCAAACGGCGCCCAACCAGCCATTTTTGTCGAAAGCACCCCCATCCCTAAAATCGGTTGCAGCTGCGTGTGCAGCGACTGCGATCCCACGCCGATAAGTGCAGTCAAGCTGCCCAGATAGCCTATGCCGAAAAGCAGAGCGGTGACCCTGCGGCCTATCGCGAAAGACGACGTGAGCCTGCGAAGCGCAGCTGGCGCATAGATTAGAAGCGGTATATACCCAGCGAGGGGCCAGTGGAGGGTTGTGCTGGTTGGGTCGCTAAACGGGGCTAGCGCGGCGTAGAGAACTATATGCAGCGCGGCAATAAGGGCAACAAGCCTTGCATTAGGTTCGGCACTTCGAAGTAATCCGAGGCCGGTAGCTAGCAGCAATCCGTACAAAAGTGGTGTCGATAGCAGCGCTTGCTCGAATAAGTGTAGCAAGCCCGCAGGACGAAACTCCCAAGGATGGCGGTCGACTAGGTAAAAAGCGAGACTGCCCATCTGATGGCTCGCGTTGAATAAAATGACCGGTACGAGGCCAGCCGCTGCAATGACGAAAGCGATTAAGGTCCGGGGATTACGCCATAATTGTCGCGACGAAGAATCCCACAGGAGTAATAAAACAGCGCCTGCGGGGAAAAGGCTAAATCGGTAATGCGTTGAGAGCCCGAGGGCAACGACGACACCTGTCGCAAGCCAGTGTGTGAGCGAATCGGTTGCTCTTGCGCGGATGAAAAACCCGATAGCTAGCAGCCCTAAAAAGACTAGGGGAACGTCGGGGACGGCGAGAAGACCAAGCGAACTGGCGAGCGGGAGGCAAAGAGACAGGAGTGCCGCTTCCCGCGCCTCGGCCTTGCCGACTAGAGGCAAAGCCGTCCAGTAGAGAACAGCAGGAAGGCTGCAGCCTATCAGGAAGAAGGGCAGACGCACGGCGAAAGGCGTATCGCCCAAGACCGCAGTGCCGAGACCTGCCAATAACGAGCTCATGAAAGGAAGGTCGCTGTAAGCAAGTGCGGGACGAGTCGATTCGAACCAGTAGAATATTTCGTCGCTGTAGAGCTCTAGGCGGAATGCGAATAGCGCTTTTAGAGCAAAGATCAATGCGCCGAGGGGCCACAGCCAGTGGCTAGCCAAATGCCGCAGTGGGTCTGTTGGAATGCTCATTTGGGATTGCTTCACGCAGCTCTCGTTGTTTCCATCGTTCTCATTGTTCTCATTGCTGTCATTATTCATAGTGTTGACGTCAATCAAACGGGTCACGGCTCATGGCGTTAAAGCTGTTTTACTGGGATCAGACCAGGGGGTAGTGCGCGCGAGCCTAGTCTTTTTAGTTGCTTGATGAATAACCCAAGCGCTAGCGTCATAGCAAGTATCCACACACCTGAGAATTGAGGATGGGCGGCAAAAGTGCCGATCTGATAGAGGGTTGTCGCTACGGCATAGGCAAGGCCGGTGCTCCAACTGAAAATAAGCAGCATATAGGGCCAGCCGGCTTCTTTTGCTACCGCACCGAGCACAGCGACACAAGGCGCATAGAGGAGAACGAAGACTAAATAACAGAAGGCTGCAAACGCGCTAGGAAATAACTGCGCCATATTATTGAGGGTCTCCGTTTTGACCTCCTGCGCTTGGGCGACCGACTCGCGGTCGCTGACGTCGCCTATAGAAATACCAAGTGGATCGGCGAATGTCTCACCCAATGCGAAAAGCTCGCTGCCGATTGACGCTACCGCCTCTTGCAGCGCGGCGCTCAAGTCTGGTGCCGAATTAGCAGTGCTAGGCCCCTCAGGGCTATAAAGGGCATCTAGGGTGCCGACGATAGCCTCTTTTGCAAACATGCCTGTGAAAAGGCCGACCGTCGCGGGCCAGTTGTCCTCGCCAATACCCATAGGCGTGAAGACCGGGGTTATCGACTTGCCGATCACACTCAATAGAGAGCGTTCGCTGTCCTCGTTGCCGAAGCTAAAGTCGCTCCCTATGGAATTTAAGAAGCTGAGAGCAACGACCACGGCGACGATAGTCTTTCCCGCGCGCACGATAAAGCCGCGCAGCCTAAACCAGGTCGTGATCATGATGTTGCGGGCGATCGGCAGATGGTAGGCCGGCATCTCTTGAAATGAGGGGCTAATCTCATCGGAGAAGAGTTGGCGTCTGAACACCCAGCCGGTGAAAACGGCAAGGCCGATGCCGAGTAAGTAAAGGCCGAAGACAATGTTTTGACCATTGCTTGGGAAGAAGGCTGCAGCGAAGAGCGCGTAAACAGTAAGCCTAGCGCCGCAGCTCATAAAGGGCGCCATTGCAATAGTCATCAGTCGATCGCTGTCCCGCGACAGGGTCCGCGTCGCCATTACCGCCGGTACGTTACAGCCGAATCCAACAATAAGGGGAACAAACGCGGTACCGGGTAGGCCGATGCTTGCCATTAGCCTGTCGACAACGAAAGCGGCCCTCGCAAGATAGCCTGAGTCTTCCAAGAATGAGAGGCAGAGGTAGAGAAAACCAATGACAGGGATGAAAGTGGCGACGAGTGTTACGCCCCCGCCTAAACCGTCGGCGATTAAGGTGCTCAGCATCGCAGGGGCGCCGAGTGAGTCAAGCAACCACCGACTGCCATCAATGAGTACTGCGGCGAATAGGATGTCGAAAAAATCGATAAACACGGCGCCGAGATTAACCGCCACGGCAAACATGAGGTAAATCATAAGGAGGAACAGGGGGAAACCTAGCCAGCGATTGAGAACGAGTGCGTCTATACGTTCGGATGCGCCATCAGCGCCAAGGCTGACCTCTACGACACCATCGAGCAGCTGCCGTGATCTGGAATAACGCCTCACCAATGCCTCTTCATCTTCGAGTTCTATGCGCTGCTGGCTCAAGTCTGCAGACATTGCGCTGCGTCTTGGTTCTTCGATTGAGTGTTCGTCTTTAGCCGAATCCTTCTCTGCGGCAAGTGCAAGGTGCAGTTCCGCTATACCAATGCGGCGCGCCGCAACCATATCGATAACAGGTACGCCGAGCCGCGCAGAGAGCTCGCGGGTATTGACGATAAGCCCTTGCTGGGCAGCGACATCGAGCATGTTGGCGACGACGAGAGTTGGAATGCCACGTTCGAGCAATTGCTGCGTTAACACGAGGCTGCGTTCAATGTTGCTAGCATCGATAACATTGATCACAAGGTCGCTTTCGCCTTGCTGTAGATACTCCTGTGCGATTTTCTCGTCGAGCGCTTTAAAATCTTCACTCAGGGAGTAAACGCCTGGAAGGTCGACCAGTTCATAGTCTTGCGCCTCAAGCGAGAAGAAACCGACCTTCTTCTCAACGGTAACGCCCGGCCAGTTCCCCACTTTCTGCCGCCCGCCGGTGAGAAGGTTGAAAAGCGTTGTCTTGCCACAGTTGGGGTTCCCGAGTAGGGCGACTTTTTTCATTATTCAGTGCTTCAGTTGGGTGCTGTGGGGAGTGGGGTAAACGACAGGTTTAAGTTTGGCGAGCTTAACCTGTCTGGGCTGGCTGCAGTTGGATAGCCGAAGCTTCACGCCGCCGTATGCTAACAGAACTGCCTCCCACGCGAACTTGCATAGGGTCTCCTAATGGCGCGACGCGCAGTGTGGTTATTTTGGCGCCTGGCACAAAGCCGAGCGCATAAAGCCGGCGCTTGAGTTCGGGATTATCGCCCAGCACACACTCGATGTAACGCGCCTCCCTTGGCTTGAGTGTGTCGAGGCTTTGACAAGGCTCGCAGTGCGTCGCGGCGGCGGCGTTATGCCGAGGGTTCTCTGAAGAGGGTGCTGTCATAGTGGGCTTGTTTGTTCTCGGGTGACGATCAATTAGACCGCATCGCGCGACGTGATTAAAGTAGTTGGTGTAAATACTTTTGACAATCATTCTCATTTGCATTTAGAATAGCATCAACGAATAGAGAGTAATACCCCATGTACGTGTGCATTTGCCGACAAGTAACCGACAACCAGATCCGAGAAACCTGCAAAAGCGGCTGCGGCAGCTTCAGTGATCTTCGCGCTCAGCTTGGCGTTGCTAGTGAATGTGGTCGATGCAGCAAACTCGCACGCAGTATCGTGAAAGAATTCGGGCGCACCTGCGCCCCTTCCCAGCCTGCCTAGAATTGTCTGTCTAGACTTATTGACTTCATTTACCTGCCAAAACCATGCGTCGCCGTTTGTCGAGAGCAGAGCGCGCGCAACTTGACTTTTTCGCGCGCAAATTACACTCTCTAGAGCCACGATAAACTTACCCACCTAAAGAATATCAGACGCTAAAGGCGGCAATTTAGGAGCAGTTATGAAATCTGACGCTACCGTACTCAAACATCTCAACAGGGCGCTTGGCAATGAACTGGTTGCCATAAATCAGTACTTTTTACATTCGCGTATGTTTCAAGACTGGGGGCTGAATAAGCTCGCTGACAAAGAGTATGAAGAGTCGATAGACGAGATGAAACACGCCGACCAGCTCGTGCAAAGAATTTTGTTTTTGGAAGGACTGCCCAATCTACAATCGCTAGGCAAATTGTTCATCGGCGAAAACACGCGTGAGATGCTCGAATGCGATCTGCAACTCGAAATGATAGCGTGCCCCGACCTGCGGGCAGGGATTGCTTACTGCGAGTCGGTGCAAGATTATGCGACGCGTGACCTACTTAATTCGATTCTTGTTAGCGAAGAAGAGCATGTCGATTGGTTGGAATCGCAGCTTGGGCTTATCGATCGTGTAGGGATTGAGAACTACCAGCAGTCGATGATCTAATCCTGTTAATCGTAATGAGCCATTCTTTAACGATTTTCGAGGTTAGACCACTTTGCCTAGCTCTACCCACAACTCGCTGCAAGCGTGTATCGACCTCGGTTCTAACAGCTTCCATCTGCTGATAGCACAATGGACGCCAGAGCGCATAGAGATTATAGAGCGGTGTAGCGAGCGAGTGCAGCTAGGGGAGGGGGTTCGAGCCAGTGGCGCGATATCTCCGGCGGCCTTCGAACGCGGGTTGGACTGTCTCAAACGCTTTGATGAATTGCTCGGTCGCTACCCGGTTGCGCGTTACTGGGCGCTAGGCACCAACACCTTTCGCGTCGCGAGTAATGCGCAAGCCTTTATTCGAGCGGCGGATCAGCTCGGCATCCACATCTCGCCCATTACTGGTACTCAAGAAGCGGTCTTGATCTACGCTGGCGTGCTTAGCGGGTTGCCGAAGAGCGCGGCGCGGCGCTTGGTTATCGATATAGGTGGTGGAAGCACCGAGGTTATTGTGGGGCATGGCTCCGCGCAGTTGTTCACTGAGAGTTTGGCAGTAGGCAGTGTTGCCTGGCGCGACAGTTATTTTGGACAAGCACATCTCTCTGAGCAATCTCTCGAATTGGCAATGGAATCTGCGCTGGCTGATGCGCGCGCCGCATTCGCCAGAGTCGCACCGGCAGTCAAAGCGGCTGGCTGGGACGAGGCGTTTGCTGCCTCGGGCACGATTAAAATGCTGGCCTCTGTCTGCGAAGCTCATGGCTTCGGCGCCGGGCAGGTATCGCAAGAGGCATTGCTCGCCCTCAGAGGCACCTTCATCAAACAGGCGGTCTCAGGCGCTGCTTTAGCTGGACTGAAAGAGCGACGACAGGATCTGTTGCTGGCAGGCTGGAGTGTTCTGCTGGGTATTATGCAGGCCTATTCGATAGACAAAATCACCTTTAGCGCGACTGCGCTGCGCGAAGGGATGCTCGAATTTATGATGCGCAATCAGCAGGCGCTTCGGATAATGGATAACGAGGACATGCCGCGGTTTAAACAGCGCGATTAATTTTTCGAAAGCTGAATACCTACTCAGTTAAGCGAGCTTCTCTAGCAGTCTTTGTTGCACACCTTGAGCTGACTCTTGCGTCGTCGCATGCTGTATTTTCGTGTATTCGCCATCGGCTCCGAGCTCCCAACACTGAATCTCATCCTCTAAATGCCACTCAATTTCCGCCAGAATTCGACTCTGATGCTTCTTCTTTAGAATGGGGAAACAAACCTCAATGCGGTTGCTCAAATTGCGCTCCATCCAATCGGCGCTTGAACAGTAGAGTTGCTGCTCCGAATTTTTGAAATAATAGACGCGGGAATGCTCTAGGAACCGGCCGATAATTGAGACCACACGAATGTTTTCGCTGACGCCTTCGATTCCGGGTCGCAGGCAGCACATGCCGCGCACAATAAGGTCAACTTTAACGCCTGCGTTTGAGGCTTCGTAAAGCGCGCGTATCATCTCGGGATCGGTCAGGGCATTGAGCTTTGCAACTATTCTCGCTTCCTTTCCAGCCTCAGCTGCAGCCGCTTCTTCGGCAATCATTTTGAGCAACGATTTTTTCAAATTGAACGGCGCGTGTATTAAGAGATTGGGGTGGATCTTCTTTCCCATGCCAGTGATCTGCTGAAAAACTTTATGCACATCTGCGCACAGTGTCTCATCCGCTGTGAGCAGCGAATAGTCTGTATAGATTAACGAATTCTTCCGGTGATAGTTGCCAGTCCCTAAATGCGCGTAGCGCTTTAATTCATTGCCTTCGCGGCGGACGAACAGCAGCATTTTTGCGTGGGTTTTGTAGCCCATGACGCCGTACACAACCACGGCGCCGGCTTCTTGCAAGATGCTGGCGAAATTAATGTTTTCTTCTTCGTCGAAGCGAGCACGCAGTTCAATAACCACGGTCACCTCGGTGCCGAAGCGAGCTGCTTCGGCGAGCGCTTGCACCAGTTCAGACGATTCGTTTGTGCGGTAGAGCGTCTGTTTTATCGACAGGACAGAGGGGTCTTTCGCTGCTTGTCTAACCCAATCGATAACCGGCAGGAACGATTCATAGGGGTGTAAAAGCAATTGGTCTTCGCGTGCGACGGCGGCGAAAATCGACTGATGCTCCTCTAATACTTTTGGCAGGCCCGGTGTAAATTTAGGGAAGCGCAGGTCTGGCCTGTCGACCATGCCAAAAAGCGCCATGAGTCGCTGTAGATTAACCGGGCCGTCGAGTGTGAACAGCTCTTCCTGAGTGAGATCAAAGCGGTCTAAGAGGAAATTAGTCAGCTGGGAAGGGCACTCGGCGCCGACCTCGAGTTTAGTCGCGGCGCCAAAGCGCCGGCTATGGAGTTCGCCTTTCAGCGCCATGGCGAAATCTTCGACTTCGACGTTGGACATCTCTAGGTCTGAATTTCGTGTAACTCGAAATTGATGGCATTCGGTCACGCTCATTCCAGGGAAGAACTCTTCGACATAGGCATGAATAACGGACGACAGGAAAACGAAATTGTCGCCGTCGGGCAAAATCTCGCGCGGGACCTTGATTAGCCGAGGTAGCGACCGCGGGGCAGGGACTATCGCAAGACCGCTGTCGCGACCAAAGGCGTCTTTGCCGTCCAATGACAGGATAAAATTGAGGCTCTTATTGACCAATCTCGGGAAGGGGTGGGCAGGGTCAAGCCCGAGTGGGCTTACTACTGGGACGACTTCATTGAAAAAATAGTCGCGAGTCCAATCTTTTAGGGCATCGTTCCATTCATGGCGGGCCAGAAAGCGAATGCCCTCGCTAGCAAGAGAGGGGAAGAGGTCGTCATTTAAAATGCGGTACTGCTCAGACAGGGCATCTCGCACCTGCTGATGAAGAATCTTGAGTGTTTGTTCCGGGTATTGTCCATCTGCGCCGGGGCGCTGTCTGCCAAACCCGAGCTGCTTTTTCAAACCCGAGACACGAATTTCGAAGAATTCATCGAGATTAGAGCTAAAAATAAGAAGAAACATGAGGCGTTCGAGCAGCGGATGATTCTCGTCTTTCGCTTGCTCGAGGACTCTCAAATTAAATTTAAAATAGCTTAATTCCCGATTCTCGTAGTATTCGCTGTTGGCAAGATCTACTTCGCTATTACTGTCTGTGCTCACAACTTCGCTCTCATCGGTAGGATGGGCCGCAGCCGCCGGCTTGGCAGGTGCGGGATCGTGAGCAATGTACTGCGAAAATCCCATGTCTGTCGATTCTTGCCTGCGCGTTTGTGTGAAAAAACCGTAAAACTAGTCTAACGACATTTGCTCGAAAGGGTGTGACGATTAGATGACAATTAATTAATGCGCAGGTTTTGTTCCGGACTGAAAGACGTCCGAGCACGGTTTGTCATATTACTGTAATATTTTCGTCATATAGTCTTTTCCCATCTGAACCATTTAACGATGCTTTGTATACTCGCTCTAGCCTGTATCGAAAGATAAAATCTATAGGAATCAATTAGATGAATGCCATAATTAAAAAGATTAGTTGCATCAGGCTTGTAGGCCTGGCCACAGTGGCGCTGTTAGGCAGCGCACCGGCTGTCGCTGCAGACGTCGATTCAGCCATTCCGGTGTATGAGAGCACCAGTGGAGTGTCGGGCAACCTGTCGAGCGTAGGATCGGATACGTTGGCGAACCTAATGACGCTATGGGCGGAGGACTTTAAGCGTGTCTATCCGAACGTGAATATTCAGATTCAGGCGGCAGGTTCGTCGACAGCGCCACCAGCTCTCACCGAGCGTACCGCGAATATCGGCCCGATGAGTCGTGAGATGAAAGACAATGAGATCGAGGCATTCGAGTCTCGCTATGGCTACAAGCCTACTGCAGTGCCGGTAGCGATCGACGCGCTGGCGGTTTACGTGCATAAAGACAACCCGATCGAAGGCTTGTCTCTGCCACAAGTAGACGCAGTGTTTTCTTCTAATCAGCGCTGCGGCTTTGCTACCGATGTCGTTAACTGGGGGCAGTTAGGGCTCTCTGGTCCCTGGCAACAGCGCGGTATGCAGCTTTTCGGACGTAATTCTGTGTCGGGTACCTATGGCTACTTTAAAGAAGCGGCGCTTTGTGACGGCGACTTCAAAAATAATGTTAACGAGCAGCCGGGCTCTGCATCGGTTGTTCAGTCGGTGAGCACTTCTATTAACGGCATTGGTTATTCTGGTATCGGCTATCGCACCTTTATCGCACCTCAAGCGTCCGTGCCGTGCCCATTGCGCGCACCGAAGGCGGCGATTTCTTCGAGGCGACGCCTGAAAATTCGGTTGCGGGCAATTACCCGCTCGCGCGCTTCTTGTATGTCTATATCAACAAAGCGCCTAATACGCCGTTGCCGCCGCTCGAGCGTGAGTTCCTCAAACTGGTGCTGTCACAGTCTGGTCAAAATGTTGTGCTAAAAGATGGTTATATCCCATTGCCAGCCCGTGTTGTTGAGGGGACCCTGCGTAACCTCGGCATATGATTCGCTCTCGAGGCTAGAAAAGACTTACAAACGGTCTTCTGTCACGGGCCAAGAGGCTAGGCGAACGGGGTTCGGGCTAGCCTCTTGTCATTTGGTGCGACAGAAATATCGAAAGGCTTGCCTCAAGGGTGACCCGTAACGGTGACTCCTTTGCCATTAAACTGTAATATTCGCGCTCACCGATAAAGAACTAGACCCTATGCCTGCAGATAACTTACCCGAGGCGCAGTCGCGACTCATAGACGACGAGCCTAGCCAATCGGTCAAAGTCTCGGTTTTGTCTTCCGAGAAGCTCGCTTCCCGTCGCCGCTGGCGCCATCTGAGCGACAAAACGGCGAAGGTGAGTATCGCAGTGGGTGGCATCAGCGTGATTGTCGCGATCCTGCTTATCTTCGCTTATTTATTTTATGAAGTCGTTCCACTTTTCGCTGGAGCTACGGTCGAAGAGGCGGCGTCCTACGATCTCCAAGATTCTTCAGCGAGCCTGCATTTGGCGATCGAAGAGCAGTCAGAGATGGCGATGCGTCTCGGAGACGATGGCGTGGCGCGCTTTTTTGATCTTGAAAGTGGCGAGAACGCTGCGACGATTGCCGTTAAGGTTCCCTCCGGCGCGACGATAACCAGCTTTGCGCTAGACTCAGAACAGTCAGGTTTATTTGCGTTGGGTCTCAATACTGGTGAGGCAGTTGTTGCGCGTTATGCCTATGACACGCGTTTCGCGCAGCTAGACAATCGGCGCATTCTCACTCCTAAAATCGACTACCCGTTTGGGGAAATCCCCTACACGCTTGCCGTTGACAAACCGCTCGCCTCGATCGCACTGCGAACCTCCGGCGAGAATATGATGCTCGCCGCGACAGCGCGAGGCGGCGAACTTAGCCTTCTCAAAGCAAGTAAACAGACAAGTCTGTTCGCAGCGTTCGACCTAGGCGGCGGCGCCGAATTTGAAATAGAAGAGAGACGGCTAAGCGGAATGACCCTCGGGGGAGAACAACTTTTCATCGACGGCGATCGCTTCTGGTTGTTCGTCATAGACGATGAAGGCCTTGCGCGACTTCTGAGTCTGCGCACCGCCTTCACTGCCCCCAATCCACAATTCGAAGTACAGGCTCTCTTAACGGCAGGGCGCGCTAACCCTACTGATATCTCCTTCTTGCTCGGCGGAATTTCACTGCTCGTTGGTGATGATCAGGGCGCGATATCGCAGTGGTTTCTCACGAAGCGCGACGACACCGTTGCGCTAGAGAAGATTCGAAGCTTCCAAGACTCGGCGTCTCCGGTTGTGTCGCTCAGCCCCGAGCAGCGCCGTAAGAGCTTCGTGAGTGTCGATGCGCAGGGTGTGGTTTCGCTGTTCAATACGACAGCACGACGACAGGCATTTACCGGACAGCTGGCGGCCGATGGCGCGCGCGCGCTTGCAATCTCCCCGCGGGGCGATGCGCTGCTTATCGAAAGCGGACGAGGCCAGATGGCGCTTTGGGCGGTAGAGAACAAACACCCCGAAGTGTCGTGGTCTGCACTGTGGAGTCGAGTCTGGTACGAAGGGTACAGTGAGCCCGACTTTATTTGGCAATCCTCGGCGGCAACGAACGAGTTTGAGCCCAAATACAGCTTGGTCCCATTGTCGTTTGGTACTTTAAAGGCCGCTTTTTACGCGATGCTTTTAGCCGCCCCGTTAGCGATTTGTGGTGCGATCTTTACCGGTTATTTCATGGCGCCAATGATGCGCCGCAAGGTAAAGCCGTTAATTGAATTGATGGAGGCATTACCGACCGTTGTGTTGGGCTTCCTTGCCGGTCTTTGGCTCGCCCCTTTCGTTGAGAATAACCTGCTCGGCATTTTCTCAGTGCTGGTCATTCTCCCGCTAAGCATTTTGCTTATGAGTTTTTTCTGGGTGCAGCTACCAAGCGAGCTTCGGCATCGAATTCCCGATGGCTGGGAAGCGGGCATACTTATCCCCGTGATCGTTGTGTTTACTGCACTGTCATTCGCTATTGCAGCACCCCTTGAGGCGCTGTTCTTTGGCGGTGACATGCGTTTCTACCTGACCAATGAGCTGGGCATTAATTACGATCAACGCAATGCCATGGTGGTCGGTTTTGCGATGGGCTTTGCGGTGATTCCGACAATATTCTCGATCGCCGAAGATGCGATTTTTACAGTGCCAAAGCATCTGACCTACGGCTCGCTAGCCCTCGGCGCCACGCCCTGGCAGAGTCTCTACCGAGTGGTCCTGCCAACGGCTAGCCCAGGCATTTTTAGTGCGTTGATGATTGGCATGGGACGTGCGGTTGGCGAGACAATGATCGTATTGATGGCTACGGGTAATACGCCCATTATGGATATCAATATCTTCGAGGGCATGCGCACGCTTGCAGCGAATATCGCCGTCGAGATTCCCGAGTCTGAAGTAGACAGCACCCATTACCGCATCCTGTTCTTGGCAGCTTTGGTGCTGTTTATGTTTACCTTTATGTTTAATACCGTCGCTGAGGTTATCCGCCAGCGCCTACGCGATAAGTACAGCACTATATGAAAATTAGCGCGTCAAAATGGTTGAGTTCAGGGACTCCCTTCGTTTGGCTAAATGCCGGTGCGGTGGCGATCAGTATTCTCATGGTGGTTGGGTTGCTTGGCCTTCTAACCGTGCGCGGCATGGCGCATTTTTGGCCTACCGACGTGATGCAGGCGAACTATGCGCCACCCGTTGCCTTTGGCTCTGTTATGTCGACAGAGGTGCTTGGCGAAAAGGTCGAGACCGAAAGCGTGTCGAGCATTCAGATCGCGTCGTCGGGCATTCCGGTCGATGAATCGATTCCGACTTACGAACGAGAGCTCGTCAAGCTCGGCAACAGAGACGTAACCGGCGCCGATTTCGCCTGGTTGTTGAGCAGCTATATCAGCGATATCCGCTATCCAGCTAATGTGGTTGTGCTTGAGCGCCGCGAATGGGGCAATTTCTATGGGTTCCTCTCAGGCGTCAAAGAGTCTGGCGAGCGTGTTGTGCAAGGCGCAGGGGATGATGCTGCGCTGTGGGACGAATTCGAACAGCGGCTTAGCCGCGCTCTTGCGATTCATGACGAAATTTACCGAATCGAAAAGCAGGAGATCGGTGAGGTTAACTATGCGCTCGAACGCCTCAGGTTGAACCAGAGGGGATTAGAGTTAGACGGTGCATTTGATGCAGAAACCGAAGCCGAGTTCGCCGCGCAGCGTGAAGAATTGGGCTCAGAGTACGCGCTCTTGCAGCAAGACTTGGTGGTGTTGAATCAGACTATCGAGCGTGATTCGGCGCAGTTTTTCGCAGCGAATGGCGCAGAGATCGAGGTGGAGTTTGCCGACATAGTACGCGCCTACAGGCCTAACCAGATGGGCTTCGCCGAAAAGCTGCTAACCTATTTTGCCAAACTAGGTGAGTTTCTTACCGATGAACCGCGCGAGGCGAATACCGAAGGCGGCATTTTCCCCGCTATCTTCGGCACGGTGATGATGGTGCTTTTGATGTCGGTGTTCGTGACCCCCTTTGGCGTCGTCGCGGCTGTTTATTTGCGCGAATACGCTCGGCAAGGGTTTGTTACCCAAGCAATACGCATCGCGGTGAATAATCTTGCCGGTGTCCCATCGATTGTCTACGGTGTTTTTGGTTTAGGCTTTTTCATCTACATTATCGGTGCCGAGGTCGATCAGCTTTTTTACCCTGAGGCATTGCCCGCGCCGACCTTCGGTACGCCGGGGTTGCTTTGGGCGTCACTCACACTAGCGCTGCTCACCGTGCCGGTTGTGATTGTAGCCACCGAAGAAGGGCTTGCGCGCATTCCGCGCAGCGTGCGTGAAGGCAGTCTCGCGCTTGGCGCGACAAAGTTTGAGACGCTATGGCGCGTCGTGTTGCCTATGGCGAGTCCCGCGATGATGACCGGCCTTATCCTCGCCGTCGCACGGGCAGCCGGAGAGGTTGCTCCTCTCATGCTCGTAGGGGTGGTTAAACTTGCACCGTCGTTGCCGCTTGATGGCAATTACCCCTATCTTCATCTCGATCAAAAATTCATGCACCTCGGCTTCCATATTTATGATGTCGGATTCCAGAGTCCTAATATCGAAGCTGCGCGGCCGCTTGTGTTTGCCACGGCCTTACTGCTGGTTATCGTCATTGCAGGGCTGAATTTAAGCGCGGTGGCACTGCGTAATCGACTGCGCGAAAAGTTTAAGTCTCTCGAAGTATAGAGTCATGCGGCGGCGCTGCTGCCTCGACAACGCGTGGCTATAAGCCAAAACGCTTAATCGTTAAAAAGAGAACAGATTCATGAGAAAAGTAGATGTTAGTTCAGTGCTCGGTGCTAGCGCGGAAAACCCCGAAGGCTTAGAGAGCTGCATCGATGTTTCGGGACTGAACCTTTACTATGCGAAAGACAAGCGTGCTCTTAATGGCATCGACTTGAAGATTCCGAAGCAGCGAGTGACTGCGTTTATTGGCCCGAGCGGCTGCGGTAAATCTAGCCTGCTGCGCTGCCTGAATAGAATGAATGATCTTGTCGATGACTGTGTTATCGATGGGCTGATCGAGATCGACGGTGAAGATATCTATTCGAAGCATGTCGATGTTGCAGACCTGCGCAGACGAGTCGGCATGGTGTTCCAGAAGCCAAACCCCTTTCCAAAATCTATTTATGAAAATGTCGCATATGGTCTGCGTATACAGGGGATCAACTCGAAGCGCGTGCTAGACGAAGTCGTCGAAAAGTCACTGAGGGCGGCGGCACTGTGGGACGAGGTAAAAGATCGCCTCCACGACAGCGCGCTCGGGATGTCGGGTGGTCAGCAACAGCGTCTGGTTATCGCTCGCACGATCGCCGTCGAACCAGAGGTGCTGCTGCTCGATGAACCGGCCTCCGCGCTAGACCCTATTTCTACTTTGAAGATCGAAGAGTTAATCCATGAGCTCAAACGCGATTATACGATCGTGATTGTGACGCATAACATGCAGCAAGCTGCGCGCGTTTCTGATTTCACCGCATTTATGTATATGGGTGATATGGTTGAGTTTGACGCGACCGATAATATCTTCACGAATCCTGCGAAAAAGCAGACCGAAGACTATATCACTGGGCGTTACGGTTAATGTTTTGTTTTCGCGCTTTCAGCGAAGGCGCATGATGTTTAACGGGATACTTTTGGACTCTAAGGACGCAGAATGAATTCGAATATTGAAAGCCACGGCCACCATATCTCTAAGCAGTTTAATCTCGAACTCGAAGAAATTAAAAACAATATGCTCGAGATGGGCGGGGTTATTGAACGTCAGATCGCCGATGCAATGAAATCGCTCCTTGACGGCGATACGGGTCTGGCCGCTCAAGTCCTGACAGTCGAAGATCGCATCGATTCGATGGAGGTGAGTATTGACGAGGAATGCAGCCTGATTCTAGCTCGTCGCCATCCGGCAGCGAGCGACTTGCGTCTTGTACTCGCGATCATTAAGACTGTGCGAGACCTTGAGAGGGTCGGAGACGAGTCTGCTAAAATCGCGCGTATGGCGATAAAGCTTAGTGAAGAGGGCGAGATCTCCCAAGGACTCGTTGAGTTCCGTCACTTGGCGGATAGCGTGACGCGGATGGTAAGTGGCTCCCTCGATGCGTTTGCTCGTTATGATGCCGATGCAGCTCTCGAGGTTGTTCGCGACGACGTTGCGGTAGATAAAATCTACGCAAGCGTAATGCGCTCACTAATCACCTACATGATGGAAGACCCGCGCAGTATTAGCCGAGTTCTCAATATGCTCTGGGCGCTGCGTGCGCTTGAGCGCATCGGCGACCATGCGAAGAATGTCGCTGAGCACGTGATTTACTTGGTGAAGGGAATGGATGTCCGGCACGAAAAGTTAGCCGATGTTGAAGAGCAGCTAGAAGACTAGTCCAGCACTCTTTCTCTTGGGATATGGCAGCCGAACACGCTGCCTTTTCGTGGCGTGCTCTTCACTTCTAACTCCGAGTCGTGCCTCGCCAGAATGTGCTTCACGATGGCGAGGCCAAGCCCTGTTCCACCAGACTCTGCTGACCGGCTGGGGTCGACTCTGTAGAATCGTTCGGTGAGGCGTGGAATATGATGCGACTCGATGCCTAGACCGTTATCCTCCACTTCAATTTTTACCCCTGTCGAATCGAGTGCGGCACGTAACTCAATCATGCCGCCTGCCGGCGTGTATTTTGCGGCATTGATAACGAGGTTAGACAGAGCGCTATAAAGCTCTGAGCGTTGCCCGAGTAGAATAATCTCATTCGGGCAATTGATCGAAAAGTTGTGCTGCTTCTCGGCCATGATTTCTTGGGTATGTCCCTTTATTTCTTGTGCAAGTTCTCCTAGATCAATCTTTTCTTGGGCTCTTGGTGCTGCGCGGGTCTCAATCGAGCTAAGAACAAGCAAATCTCGCACGATATTCTCCATCCGCTGCGACTGTGACCGCATCTGCTCGATTGGTTTATGCCAGCGCGAATCGAAGGAATCTAAATTGTCGGCGATCGTCTCGAGATAGCCTTTAATTACTGTGATGGGCGTTCCTAACTCGTGGGAAACATTGCCAACAAAGTCGCGGCGCATAGATTCAAGTCGATGAAGCTGGGTAACGTCTCTCACGAGCATCAACTTTTCATGCTCCCCAAAGAGGGTGATTTGAAATTCGAGCGTGCGACCACTGACTCCAGGCGCTTCGATACGAAGTGTTTGGCTGTACTTCTCCTTATGAAAATAGTCGGCAAAACGGGGGTCACGAATAAGATTTGTGACCGCTTGATTGCGGTCGTTAGGATAGCGAATGCCAAGCAGATCTTCGGTTGCCCGGTTCCACCAGTCCAAAGTTCCTTGCTTGTTAATCATCACGACGGCCATCTCTAGCGCCGCGGAGGACTCCTGCGCTTTGTCGAGAATATTTTTTAGGTAGTCGCTGGCGAGTCTTTCTTGTTTCTGTAGACGATAGATGCTGTCGAAGATTGATCCCCAGGTTCCCGTACTTTCTGGCGGCTGGGTGTCGCTTTTGTGAGAGTCTTTGGCTACCCACTGGGTAAGGCGTCGCAGTTGGAGGAGGTTGTATCCGCTGTAACCTGCGAGAGCGATGAGGAGAACAAAAGAAATCTCCCCGACCAGCAGGCCAAAAACTAAGGCAGCTGCAAGAATGAGAAGGAAACGCCGGAGCTCGTTGCGCCACGTGTTCATGAGACTTGTCCAGAATGAGCTGTGTGTCGAGGGAAGTTAGGGCAGAGACGGTTAGACATAATCAGTACAAGCGCAGAATCAGCGCCCAACCTTGCCATAATTAGCGAGTATTGTCATGAGAATAGACCAATCGAGTCGATTGTCTGAAATGAATGTTGTGTCCGCTCGGTCGTCTATAGCGTGGGATTTTTTACGAGCAGCGGCACGATATTCGTCGCGTTCAGATTATAGGGCTCCGAAATGTTTAAGGCCAATGCTCTAGGCTAATAGAGCAGTAATATTAGGAATAAAATCGATGAAAAAATCACTAGCCTCAATGGCAATAGCAATCTCGTGTCTTGGCGTGACTGGCGTTCGAGCCGATGCAGGACAATTTTACCTTGCCCCGGGCTTGCAGGGCATGAACTATGATGACGAAGTAGGGTTTGACAATGATTTTGGCTATGTTATCGGCATAGGCTACGACTTTACATCCAAGCTGAGTGCGGAGCTCAGTGTGATGGATCTCAATCCGCAAACCAAAGCTGCGCGTGAATTAGATCAAGACTTATGGAAAGTCGACGTCTTCTATGGGCTCGATTTCGATCTAGGTAAGTTCAAACCCTTTGTCGTGAGCGGCTTGGGCAATAGTAATATCGATGGTGACAACGACTCTATCTGGGATATTGGTGCAGGCCTAAGATTGCCCCTTAACGAGCGTTGGACATGGCGGACGTCTATCCGGAATTACTATGCGCTGGGGCGTGATTTTGAAGATCAAGATTTCGGCATTGATACCACGCTTGTTTATCGCTTTGGGGGAGCCGCAAAGAAAGCTGCGCTAGTCAAGGAGCTGCCGCAGGCGAGGGAACCGAATGAGCCAGATGCATCTACGCAGATTGCCGATGCCGATAGAGATGGAGTGCGGGATGCTCAGGATCTCTGCGCCGACACACCCCTAAGCTATGCGGTTGATAAAGACGGCTGCCCGATAGCGATAGAAGAGGTGGCTCGCATCGAACTATTGGTTAACTTCGACTTCGATCGTGCTGAGGTAAAAGAGCAATACTTGCCCGAGATAGAGAGCGTGGCGCGGTTTATGGAGCAGTATCCTGACAGGGTGGTTGAGCTCGAAGGGCACACGGATAGCCGTGGAACTGATCTGTATAATTTAGGTCTTTCGCAGCGCAGAGCAGAGTCTGTCATGGCAGAATTAGTGGGCAGATACGGCATCGCGGCGAGTAGAGTTTCCGCCCGAGGGTATGGCGAGTCCCAGCCTGTTGCGAGTAATGACTCCACACAGGGGCGCGCGGATAATAGGCGAGTAATAACTGTCGTGATAAAGACGCTGCAGCGTTATCAGACAAGGTAATTACCCTGATTTAGGATAAGAGGATTCGACTGCCAGGCGAGGGGGCGATAGAATATTGCTCTCTTTCTGCAACAGTAGAATATTGTGTCTTACCGCAGTCCCTCACAAGCTGACATTTCAGGCTCAGAGTCGTCTTCACTGGTCGAGTGGTTCGTTCGCGGTAGCCGGTCTATAACCGAGAAGGCTGAGTGGCCGGTCGCGGGTGAGGCTGTCACCGCTATGCCTGCGAACGCCCGAGATTGGCTGTTCGATTCTGGGTCGCTTACTGCAAGACTCAAAACCTTAAGCGAGGGCAAATTCGCAGTCGAGGTCGTCGACGAATCGTGGCTCGTTTTTCCTGAGTTACGGTTCAGGTCGCGCTTTGGTCCCGTAGCACCAGAGCATCGTTTTTGGTCTCGCCGCGTTGTTTTGCTCGGTAACGGAGTGCCTTGGGTTTTCGCAAATACCCTCATACCCACGCATTCTCTAGGCGGTGATTTAGAACAAATCATCCGATTGGGCACGAGGCCGTTAGGTGAATATCTGTTTAGTCAGCCGGAGCTTTCGCGTTCAGAAATAGAGGTAAAAGAGATTGCCGAACAGAGTTGGGGGAGACGCAGCTGGTTTTTTCTTAACGCTAAGCCTGTCCTTGTTGCCGAGTACTTTCTGCCAGCGCTCCTGCGCCAGATCCCGCCGAAGGCGTAGGTTTATTCTGTTCTCGCCTCTGAGTTGTCAACCATAAGTCACCATTTACTGTGTCACACTTCTTCGTTTTTCTTTCGCATAAATCTCTTCTTGTCCAGATTAGCTCCTATACTCAGAGTGACAGACGATGGTGTTCTGGAATGATCTAACGAATCAATGGAGCTGAGCGTGGACTACAGGAATGATGGTAATGGGAAAGAGTGCGGCGACGAAAAGACTAAAGGCATTCCGGCACAAGCGACCTCCTCGGTCAGCTCTCAGCGAGCGACTCTTGCAAGCGATTCGCTGACTACCTACCTCAACGACATCCGAAAGCCAGAATTACTGACTGCAGAAGAAGAATGCCATTGTGCTCGTCAGGCCTTGTTGGGAGATGAGACGGGCAGGCGAAAACTAATCGAGAGTAATTTAAGGCTTGTCGTAAATATTGCAAAACGCTATATGCACAGGGGGATGGCTCTCGCCGATCTGGTCGAAGAGGGGAATCTTGGTCTGATTCATTCGGTAGGTAAATTCGATCCGGAGCTAGGTTACCGGTTCTCTACTTACAGCACGTGGTGGATTCGCCAAACTATCGAGCGGGGGTTGATGAATCAGGCGAGGACTGTTCGGCTGCCAGTTCATGTCGTCAAAGAAATGCGCGCCATGATGAGAATAGACCGGGAGAATTTTACTGAGGCGGGCTTACCAATAACCAGCGCTGAGCTTGCGCAGAAAACACAAAAAACACGTGCCGACATAGAGCGGCTTAAGCTGCTAAACGAGCCGACCTTTTCTGCGGATGCGCCGCTCGCCGAGGGGTCTGCTGATTTTTTTGTCGATAGCCTGCGAGGAAGTCGGGAGAGGGAGCCCGATCGCGTGCTTCAACTCGACGCAAGAAACGAAGCATTGGTTCGTTGGCTGCAATGCCTTACGCCGCGGCAATACGAAATAATTGTGCGCCGATTTGGGTTAGACGGCCATGACGAAGAAACCCTCGACAAAATTGGTGAAGATGTTGGTGTGACTCGAGAGCGGGTGAGGCAGATACAGATTGAAAGTCTGCGCCTGCTTCGCGAGATTATTTTGGCTGAGGGGTTGCTTGCAGAACATCTCGATTAGCGTCGCTGCTTGAAGCGTTACTGCGGCTGCTCTATCCTGCAGCGCTCTAGGCGAAAGGTTTTGCTTCGCCGGCGCAATGGGTAGGAGAGAAATGAATGCTGAATAGTGACAGCGAAGGGTCGTTGAAGGGTAAGGTTGTTATCGATTTGACGCGAGTGTTGGGCGGTCCTTACTGTACGCAGATTCTTGGGGATCATGGGGCGGAGGTGATAAAGATCGAGCCTCCGCGCGGAGATGAAACTCGAGACTGGGGGCCTCCGTTTCACGATGAGGATGCGCCTTACTATTTAGCCGTGAATCGCAATAAACGCGCGATGGCGTTAGACCTTTCGTGTAGCGAAGGTCAGGCAGTTCTGCTGCGCCTTTTAGAGTCCGCCGACATCTTAGTCGAAAACTATAAGCCGGGGACAATGGAAGGCTGGGGTCTTGGATTTGAAGAGGTGCTTCGCGCGCGCTTTCCTAAGCTCATCCATTGCCGGGTAAGTGGTTTCGGCGCGGATGGCCCCTGGGGCGGCTTCCCAGGCTACGATGCGATTGTTCAGGCGATGGCAGGATGGTTTAGCGTCAATGGCGAGCGCGAGAGTGCGCCAGTGCGCTTGGGGCTTGCCATGGTAGATATGGGCACGGGCCTTTACTGCGCAGTTGCTATTCTTCTGGCGTTAGCCGAGCGAGAAAAATCGGGATTGGGTCAATACTTGGATATGACGCTTTACGACTGCGCGGTGTCTTTCATGCATCCGCACATACCCAATTACCTATACTCTGGAGAAATTCCGGGCCCGACAGGCAATGCGCATCCCAATATCAGTCCCTACGATACTTTTCGGACAAAGACAGTCGACATATTTATTGGCGCAGGTAATAACCGAGCATTTGCTAAACTCTGCGCGGAGGTGGCTCGGCAAGACCTTCTGGCTGATCCTCGATTTGCAAACAACAGCGACAGAGTCAAAAATCGTGATGTGCTAAAGGTCGAGCTCGAGACTGCCTTAATGCGTATCGACGGTGCGGAGCTCGCTGATACGCTGGCGCGCGCCGGGCTCGCCTCCGGGCCGATTCACAATACTGCGCAAGTTGTGGCGCATCCTCATACTCAGCATCGGCAAATGATTGTCGAGAAAGAGTGGTATAAGGCGCTGGGCTCTCCAATTAAGCTTAGCCGGACGCCAGCCTCCCTTCGTTCTCTGCCACCTAAATTCGGCGAGCATAGCCGCGAGGTGTTAACGGAATTCGGATTCGAAGACCGCGAAGTCGATGCGCTTTTAGCAAGCGGTGTGGTGCCAACAGTTCGGCACACTTAGTACCGAAGCTTGTGTAGAGCTTGATGAGTCAGGGTAATAAATGAGTCTGACGAGTCGCGCGCTCGCAGTCTTGCCTATGGTGTGTTACTTTGGTATAACACTATATCAAACAATCTCCTGAGAAAGGAATTCGAGTGTTAGTCAAATGGAAGCAAGGCGAGCCGATCTACCTTCAGCTTAGGGATCGGCTTCGTGACCTCATTTTGCAGGGCGTTTACCAGGAGGGTGAGGCGGTTCCCTCGGTGCGCCAGCTGTCGGCCGATCTTCGAATTAACCCTATTACTGTCTCTAAATCCTTGCAGCTATTGGTTGATGGGGGCTGGATAGAAAAGCGTCGGGGGCTAGGAATGTTTGTCTGCGTCGATGCACGCGCGGCGTTGGCTTCGAGCCAGCGGCAGTATTTTCTAGAGCACGAGTGGCCGGATATTTTGACACGACTAACACTACTTGGCTTGCGCGTGAGCGACCTGCCAGACCAGCTGCCGGATTAGCAGCGAGAGAGTGAAAAAGGGAAACTAATTATGGAAAACACGCAACAAGAGAGCGCTAAGCTCGATGCTAAATGGCGGCCCGAAAGCGCGATTAAGGCAAGGAATCTGTGTAAGTCATACGGCAGCTTTAGGGCACTTGATGGCATCGATCTCGACATCCCTCGAGGCGCCATTTGCGGGTTAATAGGGCCTAACGGCGCGGGCAAAACAACTGCACTCAAGTCGTTGGTCGGTCTCTGCGATTCCGACGGCGAGCTCAGCGTTATTGGGCATGATCCGCGGGTCGCAAGAGCATCTCTGATGCAAGATGCCTGTTTTATAGCCGATGTGGGCGTGCTGCCCAAAAGCCTTCGCTGTATTGACGTGCTTGCCTATGTCGACGATGTTCATCCTAAATTCAATCGAGCAAAGGCGCTGAGATTTCTCGCCACAACAGATATAGACCTCAAAAATCGCGTCAAGACACTGTCCAAGGGAATGGTCACTCAGCTACACCTGGCGCTTGTTATGGCGCTCGATGTCGAGCTACTTATTTTTGATGAGCCCACGCTGGGGCTCGATATTATTTATCGGCAAGAGTTTTATGACCGTCTGCTTACTCAGTTTTACGATGGCAGCCAAACGATCGTTATCAGCACACACCAAGTAGAAGAAATCGAATCATTGCTGTCGCATTTAATCTTTATCTCTCACGGAAAAATAGTGTTTAGTACTGAAATGGAAGCGTTACAACAGCGTTTCGTCGAAGTGGCGGTAGCAGCAGAGAACTATGCAGCAGCAGACGGTTTGAAGCCTATTTATACGCGCGCAACGCTAGGCGGTAAGGATTATTTATTCGAGCTTGAGGAGGGCGAGCGCGGGGTTGGCGATCGAAGCCGATATGAGCGCCTAGGACGGGTCAGCACGCCGAGCGTTGCCGACGTCTTTGTGGCGAAGCTGGGAGCCTCTCATGGATAATTTAGCCGCAGGCCCAAGGACGATTAGGCGTTGGCGAGGACTGCTTTTACGCGAAATCCGAGAGAACCGAAGCCTATTACTCTACGCACCCTGCCTGCTCGTTTTGGTTGCTATTCTCCTCGGTATGCGCCTCTTTACGCTGTTACCCCTAGAGCGGCAAAAAGCCGGCTTGGAGCTGCTTTTCAATCGATTTGAAGGTCTCAATGCCTCAGACGTTGCTCCTCTACTTACCTCAGCGGGCGCGCTGAACTTGCTTTTTATCATTGGCATCGCGACGAGTTATCTTGCTTCGAGTCTTTATGCGGACCGGAAAGAGCAAAGCTATTTTTTTTGGCAGTCTATGCCGATCTCCGATCGCAGCACCATACTTTCGAAGGTGGTGACTGCCGTAGTGATGATCCCAGGAATCTATATGGGCGTGCTGGCCGCCGGCAGCCTGATGCTGATCATTGGCGTCGCAGGGTATAGTTTTTCCCTCGGCGTTGAGCTCAATGGGCTACAGGAGTTATTTGCGGCGATGCTTGTAGCCCTCGGCTTTATTGGCCTCTCGGCATTTATCGCGATGCTCTGGTTGCTACCGGCGGTTGGATGGGTTCTCTTGTTTTCGGCCTACGCCTCACGCGTACCACTGCTATGGGCTATCGGCGTGCTTGTGGCTCTGAGCCTTCTCGAGGAAATTGTCTTAGGGAGTAATACTATTGATACGTGGATCGCGAGCCGGTCCAGTCCGTGGCAATATTTGGTGTTTAGCTTCGAGGACATGGCGGCGCGTCTGCTCAGTTACGACATGCTCTTTGGTGCTGCGCTTGGGGCGATGCTCATTACCGGTGCGACGCTGATGCGCCGGTTTGCTGATTGATCGAGGCGAGCGGAATGAAAAGCGAAAACGACACAGGAGAGGACATGGACAGAATAGAGCGCGAAACCAGCCAATCGATTAAGTTGCAGCGCGTGCTGCGCAGGACGCTTTTACGTAACAAGCACTCACTATTCTTTGCAACGATTGCGTTGGTGCTCTGCGTGGTAGCAGTGGAGGGGAAGCTGACTGATCGACAGGGGAGAGGTGCTCAATTTGAGAACCCCTTCTTCGACTTGGAAATTGCCCCGGACATTAGATCAAGCCTTCGTTAACTCAGTCGATCAGGCGCTCTATTAAGGCGCGATCAAAGCTCTATCAAAGCGCGGGCGCGGCGTTGGTAAGGGTTAGGCAAGGCGTTAGCGTTGACCTTCGACGGTGCCTCCGAATTGGTTGTTAGCCGCGTTTAGGTGAAGTAGACTCTAGGGCAACCCCTCGCCGCTGCGCGCCACTTGCGCGGTGAAGGCTCGACACACTGCACCTCCGTTAGTCTCTCCTGTAGCGACGGTAGTCTCCTTGTTCAAGCAGACCGCTTGGCTAGGTAAGTAACCGTCGGCCACGCGATAAAATCTTGCTAAGCATTCGTCGAATAAGGCGATCTATCGGAGCTGCTATGACGCAAAATACTCAAGTCCTACTCGCGAAACGTCCCCACGGTGAACCAACCGACGATTGTTTTAAATACGTAACTGTCGAGACACCTGCGCTTGAAGAGAATCAGGTGCTTATCAAAGTTGTCTGGCTGTCACTCGATCCCTATATGCGCGGCCGCATGAATGACATGAAGTCATATGTTGCGTCACTTGAAGTCGGCGATGTAATGACAGGCGAGTCGACTGGTATTGTGGTTGAGTCTAAATCGGATAAATACAAGGTGGGCGACAGAGTCGCTGCGCACATGGGCTGGCAAACGACTATTGTTGCCAACGCCGATGACCCTCGGCTCATGCCTGTTGATCTCGACAATGGCACACTCTCAGCGCATATCGGCGTGGTCGGAATGCCCGGTCGCACTGCGTATTTCGGCCTTACCGATGTTGGCAAGCCGGTTGCAGGAGAGACTTTAGTCGTTGCCGCCGCGTCGGGTGCCGTAGGTTCTGTTGTCGGTCAGATTGCCAAGCTTAAGGGTCTACGTGCGGTCGGCATCGCCGGAGGCCCAGACAAATGTCGCTACGTGAAAGAGGAGCTTGGCTTCGACGATTGCATTGATTACAAAGCGGGTAACCTTGCTGAAGAACTTGCCCGCGCTTGCCCAGACGGCATCGACATCTATTTCGAGAACGTGGGCGGCGATGTTACCCGCGCCGTTGCGCCACTCCTTAACCCCGGAGCGCGCGTACCAATCTGCGGTTACGTCTCGAATTACAACGACGAAGACATGGCAAGCGCCATCACCCCATTCCATATTCTCAAAGAGCTCGACAACGTTCCCGAGCACCGTTTCTTCGTGGTCACCGAATGGCATGCCCAGTGGATCGAGGCGACCAAACAATTAGGCGCATGGATTAAAGAAGGCAAAATCAAATATCGAGAGTCTATCGGTGAAGGCATCGAGAATGCGCCTGAGTTGTTCCGCGGCATGCTGAAAGGACGTAACTTCGGCAAGCAACTTGTGCGCGTCGCCGATGAAACTGTAGGTTAGATTGATGGATTCGAAGTCAGAGAACTTTTCGTTAGACCGTCTGTTCGGTCTTCAGGGTAAGGCGGCGCTTGTAACCGGAGGCAGTAGCGGTCTCGGGCTGCACATGGCCAAAGGTCTTTTGCAGAACGGCGTCAAGGTGATGATCGCCTCGCGTAGCGAAGAGAAGTGCACCCAAGCCCTCGAAGAGCTTGCTCCTTTCGGGGAAGTTGCCGCAGTGGCGGCTGATGTTACCAAACAAGAGGCAAGGGCTACGCTCGTGGCGGAGGTTGAGGCGCATTTTGGCGCGCTCGACATCCTCGTGAATAACGCCGGCGCCAACTGGGGCGCGCCGCTCGCAGACTATCCCGACGCAGGCTTCGCTAAGGTTATGGACACCAACCTCAATGCAGTTTTCGCGCTAACACGGGATTTAGTGCCCGCGCTTGCCCGAGCGGCGTCTGCTGATTCGCCCTCACGTATCATTAATATAGGCTCGATGGACGGCATTCATGTCCCCATTGTGCAGCGCGTGCCCACGTTCGCCTATTCAGCGAGCAAGGCTGCTTTGCATCATCTTACGAAAGCGTTTGCCGTCGAACTTGGCGCTCAGCACATTACTGCCAACGCGATAGCGCCGGGATTTTTTGAATCAAAGATGACAGATCATGTTTTCGAGCACTACCTTGCAGATATCGAAGACGATTGCCCCCTGCATCGAGTTGGGCGCCCAGAGGAAATCGTTGGCATCTTGGTTTACCTCGCCTCGCGCGCAGGTTCCTATACCAATGGCACTGTCATCCCAGTTGATGGCGGCACAAGTATTTCGAAGGGTAAGCGTGAGTGGACCCTTTAGCGTGAGCCGTGAGCTACGCGAAACCGACTTAACATTGAATCAAGAGAGAGCAGGAGAGAAGGGTATGAGTTTGTTTAGTCTGGAAGGTAAGGTGGCCCTTATTACTGGCTCCACAAAAGGCATCGGTAAGGCGATAGCACAGCGTATGGCAGAGCAGGGTGCGACGGTTGTGATCTCTAGTCGCAATCAGGATGCGTGCGACGAAGTCGCCGCGGAAATTACAGCGCGAGGGGATAAGGCGATAGGTGTTGCCTGCAACATCAATCACAAAGATCAGCTTCAGCAATTGGTTGAGAAGACAACGGCTGCGCTCGGAAAAATCGACGTGCTTGTTTGTAATGCCGCGTTGAACCCCTTTTTTGGCAAGTCGCAAGACATCCCTGATGAGGCTTTCGACAAGATTATGCAGGCGAACATTGGCAGCGTTCATCGCCTGTGCCAGTTAGTGATACCCGGGATTGCCGAATCTGGAGGCGGCGCGGTTGTCATCATTTCGTCTATTGGCGGCCTCAAAGGAACCGATGCACTGGGTGCCTACGCAATATCGAAAGCAGCAGACATGCAGATCGCGCGTAATTTGGCGGTCGAATGGGGGCCTAAAAATGTGCGCGTAAATTGCATCGCGCCGGGTCTTGTCCGCACAGATTTCGCAAAAGCGCTGTGGGAGAACCCCGATATTTACGCGGCAACGGTTAAGAACTATCCGCTGCGCCGAATTGGCGAGCCCGACGAAATCGCCGGTGCGGCAGTGTTTCTCGCGTCACAAGCGGGGAGCTTTACTACGGGCCAGACGCTCGTTATCGACGGCGGCGGCACGATTGCGAGCTGATCACGAATTTCATATTAATTTCAAAAGTACTTAGTAAAGGGTGAATGCCATGATGAATTTAGGACTATCAGATGAGCTCGTCGTCATTCGTGAGAAAATTCGCACGTTTGTAGAAGAGAAAGTAGAGCCGGTAGAGCAGGATTACCACGACGAGGTAAGCGTTGGTGATCGCTGGTCGCATACGCCGCGTCAAGATGAAATCCTCGAAAGCCTTAAAGCAGAGGCGCGCAAGCTCGGCCTATGGAATTTCTTCCTGCCGAAAAGCCAAGGCGGCGCGGGTATCTCGAATCTTGAATACGCGCATCTGGCTGAAATCATGGGACGTAGTCGTCTCGCGTCCGAGGCAATGAACTGCAGCGCACCAGACACGGGTAATATGGAAGTGCTCGAGCGTTACGGCTCCGAAGAGCAAAAGCAGCAGTGGCTCTTGCCTTTGCTAGCCGGTGAAATCCGTTCGGCGTTTGCGATGACCGAGCCTGGTGTTGCCTCGTCGGACGCGACTAATATCGCCACCAGCGCGGTGCTCGACGGCGATGAGTGGGTGATCAACGGTGAGAAGTTTTATATCTCAGGTGCGGGCGATGCGCGCTGCAAGATTATGATCACAATGGTCGTGACTGACCCCGATGCACCTAAGCATAACCGTCAGTCGCAGATTCTCGTACCAATGGACGCCGAAGGCGTCGAAGTTGTGCGCCCTATGCACGTTTTCGGCAAAGACGATGCGCCACACGGCCACATGCATATTAAATTTCACAATGTGCGCGTGCCTGAGAGCAATATTATTCTCGGCCGCGGCCGAGGTTTTGAGATTTCGCAGGGCCGCTTGGGTCCAGGCCGTATCCACCATTGCATGCGCTCAATTGGCGCGGCGGAGAAGGCGCTCGAACTTATGTGCGAGCGCGCAGTCAGCCGTGAGGCGTTTGGTAAGCCTCTCGCCGAACTCGGCGGTAACTATGATGTGATCGCAGATAGCCGTATCGAAATCGAAATGTGTAGGCTTCTTACTTTTAAAGCGGCCTACCTCATGGATACTATCGGCAATAAAGCCGCGCGAGATGCCATTTCGCAGATCAAAGTGGCGGTGCCGAATATGGCGCTTCGTGTTATCGACAGAGCTATACAGATGCATGGCGCGGCGGGTATATCGCAAGATTTCCCTCTCGCATCCCTGTGGACGAGCCAGCGTACGCTGCGCCTAGCCGACGGACCTGATGAGGTGCATCGCCGTGTTATCGCACGTAAAGAGCTTGCGAACTACAGCTAGTCTCCGACCCACCGGCTCGGCTGTTTATAGGCTGCAGCCGCTGACAAGCGACAAGATAACGGAGGCTCAGGCCTCCGTTTTTTTATTCAGAATAAAGGATATACAGCTAAGACAACGTTCATGAATGCCATCCAAGACATAGAATGTGTCGCCACGGCAAAAGGCGGCCTAGCTCGTCTCGCCCGTTTGCACTGCGACATTATGTCGCGGAAACTTTTTGAGTTGCGCCTAGGTGTCGGCGCTGACACCTGACATACTATCTATTAAAGTAAATCTGCACGCCCAATTAACCAGCGGAGTATCGTATGATCGTCACTGTGACAAGGCCTTTGGCATCGCTTTCTTTTTTAAAAACCTCACTTCGGGCATTCGCGTTTATCGCCTGCGTGTCGCTGAGCATGACTGCGAGCGCGCATAATGTGTTGAAGTCGTCGATTCCCGCCGATGGTTCTACGCTTGAGCGCTCACCCAGCGAGCTCGCGCTCGACTTCAATGGTCAGGTGAGATTAGTAAAGCTGTCCTTAAAACGCAGCGACGAGAGTATCGATGTGGGTTTTAAGCCTGATCTTACCGCAGCGACCTCTTTCGTCGTACCAGTGCCTGAGCTTGCGTCTGGGACTTATTCCCTCGAATTTTCAGTGATAGGCGAAGATGGCCATACCGTCGCAGGGCACTTTAATTTTGGCATAGGAATGCCAGCTGCTCATGCGGAGAGCGGGCACTAGCCCGCTGGAAGCACACGCCCCATCGATGAGACACTCGTGACCTTGCTCCTGTCTATTCCTAGTCTGTGGGCGCTTGCATTCGCCCTCGCAAAGATCGGCGTTTTCGCCGGACTGATCGCGGGAGCGGGCGGTGTTTTGGCGCTGGGCGGCTACCACAATGGCTCCCGCGCGGCGCACACCCGCCTGCTGTCCTACAGTTTATTAGGCGCTTTCATTGGATTCCATTCGAGTCTCGCGCCGGTCTTGATTCAGGCAGGGCAGATAAACGACGCAGGTGTGATGGGCATGTTCGATAGTGACCTAGTTCTGCTGCTGCGTGGCACTCCTGTATGGGAGTCAGCTGCCTTTCGTGGCGCAGGCTTTGCGCTCTCGGCGCTGTTAATCCTTTCATTGCTGCGAACACTGCGGGCGCAAAGAAAGCCGCCCGACTCAGTCTTTTATCGGCTCGCTTTTATCGGGCAAGCACTCGCGCTCGGCCTCGTCGCCTACGGCTTTACGCTGTCTGGCCATGTCTCTGTGCTCGACGCGTGGCTTCGGGCAGCGCTGGCGTTTCATGTGGCCGCGATGGCGATCTGGGTAGGGATGCTTCTCCCCTTGCGCTGGTGCTGCGACGATGTCGAGACTGGGGATTTGGGTGATCTGATGAGGCGATTTGGCCGCCTCGGCATGGGTTTAGTCGCAGCGCTCGCCTCAAGCGGTGCATTTATGCTGCTCACTCTCATCGACCTAATCGAGTTGTTTACAACCCAGTACGGTCGCCTAATGCTTTTCAAACTTGCCGCTTTCGTCGGCCTTCTCTCTATCGCAGCCCTCAATAAACTGCGGCATGTACCAGTGCTACACCTGCCTGGCGGCTCACGAGCGCTAGCCCGAAGCATCGATCGAGAGCTTATTGTTGCGATGGTTCTTCTGCTTGTGACCGCAGTCGTTACGACGCTGCTTGGGCCTGCGACACACTGAGTGCTCGTCGATTAGGAAGGCTCAAGTAACCTTGAACCTCTGCCGATTACTAACAGGTACACCGTCACAAGCTCTCAACTTCGATTGGTTCTTCTCATGCCCCCGATTAATTCTGGTTCTGGCTACGCTGGCCGTAAGTCTTTTCTAGGCTCACAGCTTTTAGTCGTTTTGATCAACGCTGTGATGAGCGGTGCCGTTTTGGGTGACTATGATCCTGCTCCCTTTTTAGCGTGGGTAGATGAGACTAAAACGGCGATTGACATTCCCGGTGTCGCTGTCGCCATCGTAAGCCGGGAGGAGGTGCTGCATCTCGAGACCTGGGGACAGCGAACAGTCGATAAGTCACCGTTGGTGACCTCTAATTCCGTGTTTCGAATCGCCTCGATGTCGAAGACCTTTGCGGGTACCGCGGCAACGCTTCTTGTCGACAGCAATCAGCGATCATGGGATAGCCGGTTGAGTGAGATCTTCCCTGATATGAGATTAGGCAATGGGCGCTCTTATCGCGACATTACCTTCCGGCAGGTTGCCAGCCATTCTACCGGCCTGATGCCGCATTCTTATTCCAATCTCCTCGACGACGGTGTCGAGTACGCGGAAATTAAGCCGCGCTTTGGCGATATCCCTGCCGTGTGTAAGCCGGGTACCTGCTACGGCTATCAGAATGTGGTGTTCTCGCTTATTGCAGATGTCGTCGAGGAAAGTACGGGCGAAGGCTATGAACGATATATCGAAGAAAAGCTATTCCGACCATTAGGTATGACGACGGCGTCTGTAGGCCTCGACCCATTTGTGGCGAGCGATAACGCGACCAGTCCTCATAGATTGGTGCGCAAGCAATGGCGTCCAACGAGCACGAACCCCGCTTATTACTCAGCAGCGCCAGCAGCGGGGATTAATGCGAGTGTCTTCGATATGGCGTTGTGGCTAAGGGCAAACCTTGGTGGGTTTCCTGAGGTATTATCGCCGTCGATGATAAACGAATTACAAACGCCGGTTATCGAGACGCCGCGAGGTAATTATTTTAACCGCTGGGAAGGCATAGAGAAGGCCTACTATGCTATTGGATGGCGAGTTTTCGATATCGACGGTGTGCGCGTTATTCACCACGGAGGAGGCGTGCGAGGCTATCGGTCCGAGATGGCCTTTATTCCCTCTGCCAACATCGGGATGGTGCTGTTGTTTAATGGCGAAACCAATGCTGCGAACGAGGCAGTGCCAGCTTTTCTGCGCGGACTTAAATAAGTCAGCTACAAATTCTCAGCATCTTCCTAAATAAGGCAAATGACTATGAACGCAACCCTTGAAATTCTCACTGCGCACCGCAGCATTAGAAAATTTACCGATGAGCCATTGCCCGATGGATTGCTCGAGACCCTTTGCACCGCTGCCCAGGCCGCCGCCACGTCGAGTTTTTTGCAAGGCGCCACGCTCATTCGTGTGACTAACCCCGAAAGCCGCAGCACGCTTGCCCGCTGCGCCGGTGGTCAGGGCTATGTTGAGACCGCAGCAGAGTTTTTAGTGCTGTGCGCCGATCTTAAGCGTGCGGGTAACTACTGCCATAAATACGGCAAAGAGTTTGAGGGCGATTTCACTGAGCAATTTATCATTGCAACCGTTGATGTCGCCTTGATGGCACAGAACCTCGTTATCGCGGCTGAATCTGTTGGCTTGGGCATCTGTTATATCGGGGGGCTTCGCAACAATCCGCAGGAGGTGTCTGATTTGCTTGAATTGCCGCGCGGCGTTTATCCGGTATTCGGTCTTTGTCTTGGCTATCCAGACCAAGACCCCGAGGTTAAACCAAGGCTGCCGCTCCCCGTGATCTTAAAGCAAGAACGCTATAACGAGGAGGGTGATGAAGAAGCCATCACCGGCTATGACGAAACGATCAGAGAGTATTATGCGACGCGTACAGGGGGTGGTCACGGGATTAGCTGGTCAGAACAAGTGGCTGATCTCTTGTCCGAAAAATCGCGCCCACATATGCGAGAGTTTTTGGCAGGCCAAGGCTTCCTTTTCAAATAAAAGCTCAGCCGGCCTTTTGATTTAATCTTCAGGCACGACGCGATAGGAGCCTGTGCTGGGCAGGCTTTCGACTGCATCGCTCACCTTACTCGCAATAACCTCGGAAGGGGGAATAGCGTCGTCGCCTATAGAGAATTTGAATTCCCCATTTAACAGGCCGCGTTTGCCATCGGTGACTGACCACCGTGCAATGTAGTATTCAGAGTCGGGTAGCTCGAAGCCTAGTGGGTAGGCAAAGCTGTCCGCCATGCGGTTAGGGTCATAGGCAAAGCCGATGTTGATCCAGTCGCCTTCGGCCGAGTAGAGCGCTAATTTAAGCAGTGTGACATCGACGCGAAAACTCATCATGATCATCTGCGGCGACTCATCGAGTACCGAGTCGTCTGTCGGGAAAGTCACCCCTGGCGTCAATACGCCATGGCTATGTTGCGCCGCAAGCGGTGTTGCTAGAAAGAGGAGGCTGGCGGCAAATAAACACGGCAGTGAAAGCAGCCGAGAGTGAAACTCTTGTCGCCCTAAGCACCGACGATTGCGACTCCCGTTGACCATATGCTTGCCCCCAGCTTTTGCTTTTATCATTGCAGCGCTACTGTTCGAAATACGCCATACACTGCCGCGATAGCGCACACAGTCTGCCCGACTCTTCATATATTCGTCCACTTTGCTGAGTATAGCCATCTGCCGCGGCATCGAGGTCGAAGTCTAGGTAAAACCACTCCCCCTTAACGTCGGCAGGATCCACGATAAACTCCAATCCCCAGCTTACCGAACTGGCTGGTACAAACGGTTTGTCATAGTGGCAGAGCAGAACGGGCGGTGGCATATCAGCGATAGCGATTATCTTTTCGGCAGGATAGTCGGACATATCGCACCGATGCCTCACCCACATGTTCAGCCTGCGTGAGCGCGAGCCAGAGAAAGGCATGGCGTCGCCTACCCAACACCCTTCAAATTGATTAAGGAATGTCGGCATGCGCGCTGCGTACTCAGCGAATGGAATCCCTTCACTGCGGGGGAGGGGATTGCTGAGAGGGGCCGCTTCCACGCGAATACCCTCGCGTGCTTGCCCAAACACGCCCAGCGCTTGGAGCGCTGGCCTGCCTTCGCTTAATACTGTCGCGCTACACTGCGTTACATTGCGTCCCTGGCGCTGTATCGCTGCCTCAACCGAGAGTGGGGCCGGCGGCAGTGGCGCGATGAAAGAAGCCATTAACGAGCGCAGCGCAGGCTGCGGCTCGAGCATCTTCTTCATGCTGAGGCTGGCAAAGGCAGCGACGAGGCCTCCGAAAGCCGCTCGGCCTTGAGACCAGTTCTCATCAAAATCAGTTTCGTTGGTCGGGCTATGTTGGAGCCTATCTAAAATATCTTGCAGGGTATTGCCGGTCACAGAGAAAACCTTTTCGAGAGCGAAGATTGCCCCTAACACGGGCGTGTAATATTCTTAGCGATTATAGTTTAGTGAATCAATTATGGCTCTAGTTTATCGTAAGCTACAGTGTTTAGGCTTGGTGCATGGCTGCGACTCACAGGGTAGATCATAATGTCGGGCGCGGTTATCTTGGGTAGAAAAGTGAAACAGAACAGGGCCGGTGAAAGTAGAGCTATTGATGTGCTGTCGCTCGTAAAGGCGTGGCACCTTGTTGTAGTGACACTCTGTTCACTTGTTGCAACCTTCGCTGGGGCACAAACCCCCGCAGCTGTCGCCACCTATCCGCGGGCTGCGCTGGATTTCACAGGAATAGTAGCGAAGACGCAAACGACTCCGCTGGATGATTCAGTGTTCGACTCTTCGCCAGAAAGATTGGCGCTGGCATTCCCTGAGAAGGTGCACCTGGTCAAGTTAATCCTGCGCAATCAGGCCCACGACTGGGTTGATATCAGCTTTCGTTACAGTCCGCGCTTAGCGAGCGACTTTGAATGGTCTCTACCGAGCTTGCAGGCGGCCGATTATTACACGGCAGAATGGGCAATACTCGACGAGCAGGACCGTCTCATTAGGGGGAATTTTAGTTTCTCATTCGGCGAAATGGCGCGCATGCCCTCGCTGATTAAAGCCGAGCAGGAATTAGCGTTGCGTCTGAGAAATGGGGAAGACGAGAGCACGCGGTTTATTACCCCGCCGCGAACGGAGATAATTCTTGAACAGGAGCCGCGCAGTTATGACCCGCCATTTACTCTGCGTTTGGAAAGCCGCGAGAGTAATGAGACCCGTAAAGAAGATTGCTAGCACAGCTATTGCGCCGGCACGAAGAGCTTCACGCCAGCAAAGAGAGCTATGTCAGCACAGAGAGCTAAGCCAACACAGAGAGCCACGCCAGCACAGAAAGTCCATCTAGCGCCGTGGACGCAGCCACTAGCAGCCACCAACAACCACTAAGAAGAACGCATAAAAAAACGGCAGTACTCATTATGAGACTGCCGCTTTCACGCAAAATCTTATGCGGTGTTCGCGCTATTCAGTGACCCGCACAGTGATGTAGTCGTCGTTATAGAGTCCGCCATCGTCGGCACGTGCCCAGAGGATGTAGGTTCCCGGCTTATCGAAGGTTGCTTTAACCTCGATCATGCCATCTTCCGGAAGCTCGGGTGGAAGCCACAGTGCGCCCCAGGGGGAGTTGGCTGACGTACGGGTGTCTTCCCATGGTTTGGGCAATGGTGGATCAAATTCGACGTGCCCTTCTCCTCGGTAGACATTCCACGAAAGGAATAAACCATTCACCTTGCCGACAGTGATGCGAGTAGGGGGCCTCATCATCCGCCGCATGGCGTCTTTTTCTGAGATTGTGCTGTCTCGACTCGCTTTCGGGATGCCGTCATCTATCACTCGCGTGTTAAGCACCAGAGGCTCACCCACGCGCACGGTACGAATGTCATCGCCTTGCACTTCGATGGTTGGCTTCACGTTCGAGCGAGACTCGGGGCTGCTTGTTCCAGCGCCCAAAGAGCCTGTCTCAGAGGCGATAACGATATTATCGACCTGGTAGTCTGGTTTCAGTGTTGCATAGGCTTTGCGCTCTTGGCCGTTAACGTTGAGCGTCCAAACAAGTTCTCTATCGCCCCAATCTGCGGGCACAACCACCTCGAAATTGAATCGGTTACGTCGCGGCAGAAAGTGCGTTGGCTGGCCTCTATCGGCTTCGCCAGGGGAAAAAGCGTTGTTCTCGCCTACGGGAACATCAGGCTCTTCTGACCAGTTCTCGTTCATGTAGCCGAACATAAAACTGAACGTGCCGTCTGCATTTGGCCGCCAACCTTCGTAAGCTGGTTCTATATGCTGCCCCGATTGGTAACTTGTTTGTGCGAGGCTTGGCGAGCCCAAAAGGCTGAGGAGGGTAGTGATGACTGCGACGAGCAGGGCTTTCGCCCTGCTTATCACACTACTGGAGTTAACATACATCGTGTCTTGTTTCTCTCGAGTAATTAAGTAAAAGCCTAGTTGGCCGCAACTTCGTTGCCTGTCGCTTCACCCTCTTTGTCCGCGATTGGCGCGACAATAGGGGCGAGGCAGAGTGGGCAACCGATAACGTGATCATTCGGTCCGAGATTGAGTACTTGGCGACGTTCTTCCATCGCTTCATGGAACTGCTCGTCGGTGAGTGTGACGCGAATACCCAGATCGATGAACATGTTTGTTACAGAGCGATTGCCCGAGCCTTGCCAGTTTCTTGGATCCGGCACGTTCGGGTTAGTCTCTGTATTGTTCATGTAACCGACGATATGCAGTATTGTGCCCTTCGGTAGAATCGGAGCAGCTTGGTCGGCATAGGGATAGCCGCGCACCCAGTTATGGTCATAGCCTACGCAAGACAGGGTTTCGATAGTGTAGCCCCAAATAGCTTCAAGGCACATACGCTCACCTGGCGCATGAAGGTGCGGCTCGAAGCTAATGATCTTGGTGTGATTTTCAAGCACAGTGTAAGCGTGGAGCTCTTGATCGCGGGCGTTGCCTTGGATGCTGATGTCTACGCCATTACCCAAACCGATAAACGCATTCTGGTATTTCGGCTTGTAGTCTTTGTCGTGGAAGCGGAAGCCCACCTCGAGGTGACCGGTCGTGTCGCGGCCATTCGAGTGTAGGTGAACCGAGTCTGACACTATCGCTGAGCCCGCTTTGAGTAAGCGACCTGCATCTTCGTCGAAGATATCGGCATTACGACCCACTTCGTGTACTGGCCATGGGATGGAGAAACCTGGCGCACGCTCACCTTTCTCGTCGAGCATCGCAGTGCCCCAGATCATATGGTGGAATATGTAGCGACCGCCAACTGTGCCAGAGTCGGCAGAGTTATCGACGTCGTTGACCTCGACGACTTCGACTGATTTCACGTAGCGATCTTCTTCGAGGCCAGTTGGAATGTAGTCGATTTCACCCCACCAGTCCGGCGTGCCGGCGAGTTTAGTGACATCGTTCATTACGACCACGAGGTCTGGCTTGCCCGCTTTCCACTTTAGGCTGTCGTCGAAAGCCATTTGTTCAGGCGCGTCTGCAATGTCGCCTTTTGGCGTGCCGCTGCGCGCCCAAGTAGAGATAGCAGCGATCTCTTCGTCGCTTAAAGAGGGGTCATCCTTATATTCTTGGATGCCGATGTTCTTTTCCATATACCAAGGGGGCATTGCGCCGGCACGATCGCGAAGACCGGTCTTGTATTCGATCAGGCCTGCGAAAGGGGCTACTTCTTCGTAAGTCACGAGAGGCATCGGGCCCGCGCCGCCATCACGGTGGCAGTTCTGACAGCTGCGCTGCAGAATCGGCTCGATATCTTTGTGGAAAGTGACTTCGTCTTGCGCTGAAACAGCGCTGGCGAATGACATCGAAAGAGTCATTGCGAGCGCGCTGAGAGCGGATTGAGCGGTGAAGTTGCGCATAATTTAGCGACTCCTAGTAAAGTTTAGAACGATTGAACTGTGAAGAGACACACGCCTGAGCGAAATGACCCGACACGTATCTGGTTAACTTTCCGAAGATAGCATTGAAAAGGGGCTATTTGGAAGAGGTTGGGACGTTTGGCTGCACGCTTTATGCACCGCGCTCGGGGCCTTTTAGCAGCGCCCAGAGATTGCTGCTCGCCAGCAAACTGGCAAAAACTACAATTAAAGAAAGACAAAACCATTGCAGTGCATAAGACAAGTTCTGATCGACATCGGCGCTCACAGCCGGCCAGTGTCTCGCCAAAGCACCGTCCTGATCTGCAGTCAGCCTAACCTCGAATGGCCAGACGTCTTCACCCAAGAGCTGACTGACGATATCGAGTTCGAGGTCGCGCATGAAAATAGGCCACTGGGACGCATCAATCTCGCTCTCACGAGGCTTCCAGCCAGCGGATGGCACATAGAGCTGTGCGGTCACAGAAACGGGTCCCTCGACTGGCGCTGTGCGAATCGTTTGCCCGGGTTTGTTCACCGCGCTCGTCCAACCCCTGCTCACGAGCACTATTTGTCCATTAGCGCTAAGCCTGAAGGGGGTGACTACACCATAGCCGATCTGAGTCTGGTGGAACTGCCCGAGGAGCAAAATGGTTTTGTCGTTAAGGTATTCCCCCACAAGCGCGACATGCCGGTTTTGCAGCTCTGGATTAGCGCGGTTGAGGTGTCCATTAGGAATAGACTCGATGGGTTCGGCACTGCTTTTAGACTCGTTCTCCATAATTTGCTGCGCATTGACTTTCTCGGCAGCGCGATCGAGTTGCCACAGGCCCAGGCGACCAAAGGCGAGTATTGTTAGTAGAACGCAGGCCAAGATAGGCCAGTTGATGCGGATACTAAACACGCCAAAAGTGTATTCATTCGTCGATATCATTTGTTTCTCTAAAGCAATAAATTCAATGAGTTAAGTCGGTATATTCATAATTTTTTTAACTGAGCGTCGCTGACTCCGTCAATGCCCGCCAACCCGAGTATGACGAGCAACGAGGCCTGTGGGCCCAGATGCGAGTCTGTAGGCACAAACCATTCATCGGGTGAGTGCGCGCCACCGCCCTCACCGCCGCCATCGATTGTGATCGCTGGGATGCCAAGCGACATAGGCACATTCGAATCGGTGCTTGAGATGCTCAAGCCGCGGAAATCGACCCCGAGTTGCTCGAAAGCCAGCGAGGTCAGCTGCACAAGCGGACTATCGCTCGGCGTATGGCCCACGGGTCTGTCGCCAATTAGCACGAAGTCTACGGTTATTTCTCCTCGATTCCAGCGCGCATTCTCTTCGGCAACAGCCTCGAGAGCGGCATCTTTCGCGCGCTGCTCGAGAAGCGCAAGCTGCTCGCGGTCGTTCGAGCGCATGTCGATAGCGAATACGGCATCCGCTGCGATGGAGTTCACCGAGGTGCCTCCTGCGACAGTGCCGACGGTAAAGGTTGTTTTCGGTGAGCTAGGGGTTTCGAGATCGCCAATTTTTGCAATCGCGCGACCCATGGCATGGATTGCGCTCGCGAGGCCAAAGGCGCCGAAGGAATGACCGCCGGGCCCCTTAAACTGAAACTCGAAGCGCCGACTACCGGTGCCACCATTGGTGATGCGGCCAAGGCGAACACCGTCGATTGAAATAAAGCCGTCAATAGAGGGATGGTCGCGGAATATAGCCTTTATTCCCCGCAAATCACCGCGGCCTTCCTCGCCGACATTGCCGGCAAACATGATGTCGGCTTCGGTCTGAATCCCGCTGTCGTTCAAGATGTCGATCACCGAGAGCATGGCAGCGAGTCCGCGTGTGTCGTCGCCAATGCCTGGCGCATAGTAACGCCCATCACGCAGCTGCACGGTGGTGTCGACACCTTCAGGGAATACGGTGTCAAGGTGGGCGGCAATGAGGAGGAGGGGGCCGTTGCCGCTGCCCTTGCGTACACCAATCGCATTGCCCTCGGCGTCTAGGTAGGCGTCTTCTAGGCCTCGTGCTTTAAGCTGTTCTAAAAAATACGCGGCGCGGCGATCTTCCTTAAAGGGAGGCGCAGGAATTTCGGTCATACGAAACTGCTCCTGAATCGCCTCAGGTTCTCTGACTTTAAGCTCAGCGAGTGCGGAAACCACACGCGGGTCGCTCAGCACAGCGTCGAATCCTCTTCTTACCGAACCATCTATTGCGATAGTGTCTTGCTGCGCTGAACCGACTTGAGCAAAGCACCCAACAGCGAGCGCACAGCTACTCAGTAAGAGGCGTAAAATTGGGGCTCTTGTTACTGCAGACAGAGCCGGTCTCTGGGGGCGTGATTTTTGTGCAACGAAAAGCGCGACGATTGGCATAGTTGTTCTCGATTTTAAGGACGCGAGTGGTAATAGACTTCTGAGGTGGTGATTTTCCCTCGCCAACGCCCCAGATACAATCACCACGCTTGATGCAGGTCATCTAAGAACAGGACAAAGTCACTCACGCAGGGGTGCTATAGCGCGATCTGCAATAGAGGCTAAGGTACTCAGCGTGAGCCCCCACACAAGAAGCTTGCCCCCTGTGCTGATGATTTCAGAGAGCATTGTCGGCAATACCTCGAGCGCGGCTAGAGAGAAAAGCACGAGGGGGAAGAAATAGAACACGCCATTCCAGCGCCCCAGAAAGCTCATCTTCAGGCTTTTTTGCCTAAACAAAAAGTAGGAATCGAGCACGTATTGTGAAAAAGCCACAACAATCAAAATCGGTAGCAGCGAGCCTATCAGGCCCGCATACGCAAGCCCTGCGAGCGCCGAAGTCACGAAGATGAAATCGGTGACATGATCGAAAAGCATGCCTCGGCTAGAAGCCGTGCCAAAGCGGCGCGCGGCGCGGCCATCGGCGACGTCGCTTGCCATGGCGAGTAAAATGATCGCGACGAGGCTCGCTGCACTCATCACACCGGGCAGCGCAAAGGCCAAAGCAACCGGCGCTGCTAACGCGAGTCGCAGCGCGGTGAGTAGATTGGCTATCACGAGCCAAACAGGTCGCGCTGAGCCTTACGCCAGAAGAGCAGGCCAATCGCTGCATTAAACAGGATAAAGAAATTGTGCTGCACGAAGCCGAATGCGGCAAGTTGACCTTCATTTTCCGGGAATAAAAACACCCAAAAGGTTATAGCGCCTGCGCGCATCGGCGTCGGTGCTGCGGCGGCAAAGAAAATCACTGGCAGCAAGGGCAGAAGCGTCATAATCGACACGTCGACACCAAAGAGATTGAGGGCGATCGTATAGACTACGATTGCTGCAATAAGCGCCGGCGAACGCAATAAGAAAAACCCAAGGTAGTGACTAGGCTTTGCCTGGCGGAAAGCGTGGAAAATTCGGCGATCGCGAAATCCATTGGAAGGCAGGATAAGGCCACGGAAATAGGCTATCCACAGCACTAAAAATAGGGCTGCGCCGGATGCGATATAGGGGATGAGGCCGAATTCGCTCGGCAAAGCATCGCCGCCAACGCTGTAGCCAATCGTCGCCCAAACGAGCAGGTAAAACACCTCACAGAACATGATGAATATCATGACGGATCCGACTTCCCAGCTCGGAATTTGATGCCTCTTGTTAAGGTAGAGCGCCATCGCACCTTTGCCGATTTGCTCATTAAAGATCGAGATGATGTAGGCGCTTGCTCTAACGGGTGCGATGTCTTTGTATTTAATGTCAGAAATAAACCAATTCAGCGCCTTGGTCACAACGAGTGTGTCGATGGCGAAGTAGAATAGCGAATAGCAGATCATCAGCCCGAGCCACGGCACCCAGTTAACCGCGGCGAACACTTGCGCCATGTAATCTGCTAACCCGAGTCCTTCGCGAGCAGCCGCCCCGTTGAGCCGCGTATAAAGATAGTAAAAACAGACCGCAGTAATGAGCAAAAAGACTATTCGGCCGATGCCGTTTTTCTTCTTGGCGGGCGCAGCCGATTGGTCGTCAGTCTCTTGATTGATTTCGTTGTCGCTATTCGCTTCGGTCATTGTCTATTTCTCCAGTATTTTTTCGATCGTGCGGTCTAGCGAAGTAAGCGTTACACCCAATTCGGCAAAGCCATTATGACTTACCTCTTCGTCTTGGGTAATGACGTCGATAACCGTTGGGGTAAAGCCGCCGCCTCTGAGAGTGCTCGTAATTCCTGCCATTAGCTTTGTGAAGCCGATCGGTATTGACCCTACCTCGAGGGTCGAGTCGGGATTGATCTTGCGCGCAGTCTTTTTGATGAGATCGCAGTAAGCAATCGCCTCTGGACCAACCAGTTCATGGCTTGCACACCCCGCCGCCTGTTCTTTACAGGCATTGAAAATCGCTGCGTTGAGGTCGTCAATATCGAGAGGGCGCATTTTGTAATGGCCGCCACCAAGCGCTTTTGCTTTTGGGTTGCGGGCCGCGCTGGCGAGAGCGCTTGCACCAGCGGTGCCCGGGCCGAGTAATATGGGCGTGCGGATGATGGTGGCGCTTAAACCTGAGGCAGCGACGAGCGCTTCAGCTTCGCCTTTCGATCGAAAGTAGGCATTACTCGACGCAGGGTCGGCACCGACAACCGAGATAAACACAACATGCTTCGCGCCAATCTGCTTGGCAGCGTCGACAACCGTGCGGGTTGCGTCGACATTTGCCTCTCGGTATTTGCTGTGTTTTCCCTCGATTAAGATACCGGCAAGGTGGACGACACAGTCGGCGCCTGCCAAAGCTTGGGCAAGGACTGCGGCATCGTCGTAGCGAATACAGCAGGAGGAAATTTGAGCGGAGCTCGGCAGCGCATTGCGCGCGCTTTCTGAGCGGACGCCGGCAATAAATTGTAGATCGGGCTGCTGGCCAACTTGCGCGAGAAGATTCATGCCGACGCTGCTGTTAGCGCCAGTAATGGCAATTTTCATAGTGTGTTCCTAATGTGTGTTCTGAGTGTGTGCCTTGGCTAGGCGGTGTCTCCATCAGCATTAAGTGTCTGCTGAGGATTGCTGACCAAGCTTAGTTCGCTGCGTTCTCGCCGCAGGGTCTAAATGAATCGGGGCAAGGCCTGCAGCAAGCTGCGCCCTGTCGCGTCGCTCTGCGGGCGCGTCGGCATAGAGCGTCGAACGCATTCTAGGCTCACGACCTAGGGCCCGAATTGTCGTCTCTATTTCAGCGGGCGACCATTCTTCGCCGTGCTCGGCTCCTGCGGCGCGGGTAATGCTTTCATTCATCAGCGAGCCACCGACATCGTTGGCCCCAGCATTAAGGCAGGCTGCTACGCCTTCGCGACCCATTTTAACCCATGACGCTTGTATGTTGTCGATGAGGCCGTTAAAGACTAAGCGCGGCACTGCGTGCATCAAGAGAGCCTCGCGGTAACTTGGGCCGCGGCGTGCTTTTCCTTTTTTGTACATTGGTGCCTCGTGCGCCACAAAGGGCAAGGGTACGAATTCGGTGAAACCGCCTGTCCTGCGCTGCAATTCGGCGATCGAATAGAGATGTCGCGCGCTGTGCTCGGGGCTCTCGATATGGCCGAACATTATCGTTGCCGTAGTCCTGAAGCCTATTGCATGGGCGCTTTCCATCACTTCTAACCATTGCGCCGAATTGAGTTTGTCGGGGCACAGGTGCGCCCGCACATCGTCGTGAAGTATTTCAGCTGCAGTACCAGGCAAAGTGTCGAGCCCCGCACTTTTTAAGCGCGCTAAAAATTCTGTCAACGGCACGTTAAGCGTTTCGGCGCCTTGCCAGACCTCGAGCGGTGAAAAAGCATGAATGTGCATAGCCGGTGTTGCTTTTCTCACGGTTGCGATTATGTCGAGATAAGTCTGTCCTGTGTAGTCGGGATGGATTCCACCCTGCATACAGACCTCGGTAGCGCCGCGCTCCCATGCTTCGACGCAGCGCCGAGTTATTTCTTCGGCACTTATGTCATAAGGCTTACCGCGCAGATTCTCGCTGCCACTGCCTTTAGAAAAGGCACAGAACTGACATTTGAAATAGCAGACGTTGGTGTAATTGATATTGCGGTTAACCACATAGCTCACTGTGTCGCCAGACACCTTTTTGCGCAGCGTGTCTGCGGCCTCAATAACGGCGCCAAAGTCGGCGCCGCGGCTACGCAGCAGAGTAGCGATCTCAGTCTCTGCCAAAGGCTCACCTGCTAGGCAGCGCTCGATTAGAGCCGCGACAGCGGGTTTTGCTTGTGCGAACGGCAAGCTCAATTCGGTGGAAGGCGCATGCTCGCTAATTCCTGCGATCCACTCATCACGTTTGGCATACCCTTCGCCATCACTTTGTTTGCGCGCAGCGGGCTGCACTTTTGGCGAAAGCCATGTGTCTGCTTCTACAAGGTAGCGTGGATAGAGTGTTAAGCGCTGATCGAGATATTTACCCGCGCTGCCCGTATCGCGTGCTAGTTGGGCGAGATGCGGCCAAGGCGCCTCAGGATTGACGTGATCGGGGGTTAGCGGCGACACGCCGCCCCAATCGTTAATGCCGGCTGCAACCAGTTGCTCTAATACGCCGGGGCTCAAATTGGGCGGTGCTTGAATAGACATCTCGGCACCAAAAATCAATCGGGCGACGGCGATAGTCCACACCAGTTCTTCTAGATCAGGCTCTGGCGCAAGTGCCATCTTAGTGTGTGGCTTTGCACGAAAATTCTGCACAATGACTTCTTGCAGATGTCCGTAGCGACGATGCGATGTTCTGAGAGCGAGCAGCGACTCGATGCGCTCTAATCGCGTTTCACCAATGCCTATCAAAATGCCAGACGTAAAAGGCACGCGCAGTTCGCCGGCGAGATCAAGCGTCGCGAGGCGAGTGATAGGATCTTTGTCCGGCGAGCCATAATGCGGCATACCCTTTTCACAGAGTCGTGTAGAGGCTGATTCAAGCATGATGCCCATCGACGCGCTCACGTCACGCAAGGCGAGCATTTCGTCGCGGGTAAGATTGCCGGCGTTAATATGTGGTAGCAGCCCAGTCTCGACAAGCACTCGCCGCGCGACTTCGATCACGTAGTCTATGGTCGTCTTGAAACCTAATGCGGCAAGGCTTTCGCGCGCGGCGCGATAGCGCAATTCTGGTTTTTCACCGAGCGTGAAAAGCGCTTCTTGACAGCCCAATGCGGCACCAGCTTTGCAGGTCGCTATGACTTCGTCGATCGGCATATACGCCTGAGGAATATGTTTTGGCGTTTGCGCGAAAGTGCAGTAGTGGCAGACATCGCGGCAGAGTTGGGTGAGGGGGATGAACACCTTGCGTGAGTAAGTGACGACATTGCCAAAGCCTAAATCTCGACAATGCGCCGCTTCTTGGGCGAGTCGTGCGGTGTCTGTGCGGCTGGCAAGCGCGAGTGCTTCTTTATCGCCGAGCACTTTATCGCCGAGCACTGCATCGCCGCGCACTCCACCGTCGAGTGATCCGTCGCTGTGCGCGTTTTGACCGAGCGCAGTGTCTTCAGGCACGCTTATTTTCATGTGTTAACTTTTTGCTCGAAGCCAGGAAGCTTAAGTGTTTTAAGCCCTGTAATCTACCCTACGCGAGCCGGCTCGTATAGGGCGTTAACCTCGATCAATCACTGCTAACGAGATGATATTGGGTTTGGCGAGGTTGAATATAGCGGAACGTCTCGCCGTCGAAGAAGCCATTCTGTTCGAGTTTCATTTTTAGAGGGTCGTCCCCCCATTCGGGTAAACTTACCTCTGCGGTAAGTTCGATGGAGTAAGCGGTATTTGGCTGCATCGCATAGTCGCCGCTGCCCGGAACGCCGTCCTGTTTGTCCCACATACCAATAGTCGTGCCGGCGGCGTGGCCATGAAGTCCAATGGGGTGAGTGTAAATTATCGGCGTTAATCCACGGCCAATTGCCTGTGCTCTGCTGCGCGCAAGTATGTCGTTGCCAGTGCGGCCCACCCTGAAATTGGCGGTGAGGATATCTTGGAGTGTGTTGCCTTCGCTAAGCGCCCTCTGAAGGTAGCTCGGCGCCTCGGTTTCACCTGCTTTGAGAATATACGCGTTCTGCTGCGTGTCTGTTTGTAAGTTCAGATACGTAATACCGAAGTCGATATGCACATGATCGCCCGGATAGATAATGTCTAACGCCGCACCCTGCGCCATGAGTGCCGCGCTCACCTTTTTAGGCCGCTCGATTTCGATGCTGTTGTGAAACCACGTAGTCAGTCCCAAGTCATTAACCCGTTGCCGATACCACCACTCTAAATCTTCTGTTGTTGTGATTCCCGGGGTAATCGCTTCTCGCGAGAAGCCCTCGGCGATAATGTCATGGGCTATAGCCATGACATCGGCATACGCCGTCATCTCTTTGTCGGTGCGTGTCTCTAACCAGCCCACCGCAACTGGTTCCGATGACACGAGCCTGCTGCGCAATTCACTCGGCAACGCCGCGCTAAAATCGCGTTGCTCGGAATAGGTGAGACCGTCGGCAAGCGCATAGTCGTTAGAGAAATTCAGCGCGATATTCTTGGGATTCGCTGCGCTTAGGATCTCGGCAATGCGCGCGTATTGATCAGGTTGTTCTTCTGGATTCCACACGCCAGGAAAAAGATCGCCGACTGCATAGCGCGCAACAGCCATGCGCTCGACACCGAGTGCCTCGCCACGGTCGATAAACAGCAGCACGGTGCGGCGGCGCGCATTTAGCCAAGTGGCGGGAAGCATGGTTTTAACAATCGGGTCTTCATTGTATTCGCGGGCGATGAGTACCCACGCTTCAATACCTTCGCGGCGCATAAGTTGCGGCACCAAATTGTCTAGTCGATCGGCAAGAATCTCGTCTTGTAGTGCCGCGCGTTCGCGCAGAGGTAGAATGCGCTCGGCTATGAGGTCTGCGCTTTGCGCAGTGCTGCTGACAAAGGCCAATAGTGCCGCAAGAAAAAGAAGGCCCGCTTTGGGTAAGCGCGACCCTGCGATAAAGGCGCGATTTGCCTTAACTTGATTTGCCTTAACTTGATTGGACTTAACTTGATTAAATAGAGACGACATAACTATCTTCCTTTGGCTGGCCGCACTGAGAAGCTTGCTACGCAAGCAAGATAACCCTAGTTAACTCGCGAGCTACATCGAGAGCTACATCGAGAGCTACTTCGCGGCAATACTAAAAATGGCGGTGTGTTCTGCTTCGAAGACGAGGTCATCTTGCGAAAACATGGCGATATACAGACGAATGAACTGGTGTCCTTTGCGTTCCCATCGCTCGATTGGGCGACAATCGACGGTGATCGCCTCGCCTACTTTTATTGCTCTTATCATACTGCCTACGGTGCCGACATGAATCCATGCAGGTAACACGTAAAGCCGCATCAATGCCCGGTTACAAGTGTCGAGAAGAAAATAGGGGTGAATTAGCGCGCCCGCGCCGCGATAGCACGCGGCCGGATCCCTCTGGGCTTCGACATGGCGGTCATTGTCTTCCTTTGATGGGGTCCAATGCCAGGTTGGTGCAGCGCGCTCTAAGTGAATAACATCCCAGCTTAGCTCGGGTCTGGCAGCCTCTTCATAAATCGCCGCCTCCTGCTTTGCCTGTACACGCATTGCTTGTGACCGCGAAGAGTCAATTGACCCCAGAGGCCACGAGGCGAGTCTTGCAAGGATGATGTCATGTTGATTGGAGGCACAGGTGTCGATTCGGTGCCGGCTGTTAGCTTGCATCGATTCCTCTGCTTTCGTAGAGGTCACGCTTACCGCATCTTGCTCGTAAGCGGGCAACAAAAATCTGACGTCGAAGCCAGTGTTCGATAACCATTCAGCGCCAAACTCGGCGACCAACGGTTGTGTCATGTAGCCGAATACATTGACTCCGCTTACGAGTGCGCCCGCAAAGCCGTAGCGGGCAGCAACCTCATCGCTATGCATTCGGTTCTCTGAATCGGTGGCGTCGTTGAGTGCGGTGATAGTGAAATCAGTAGCCATAAAGTCGAAAGTCTCGTGTGTTTTCACAGCGACGGTTTAACGTGCTAATGCGTAAAATTCAGCGTTCGGCTGTAAGCTCATCACATTCGCGAGGCGGTTAGACATGGCGAAAAGGGCCGCGATGGCGCCGATATCCCAAATTTCTTCTTGGTCGAAACCCGCTTCTTCAAGCGCCTCAAAGTCCTCATCTTCTATGCTGTCGGCGGCCATGCAAACCTTGCTGGCATAGTCGAGCATCACGCGTTGGCGAGGCTCTAGATCGGCTTTGAGATAATTTACTGCAAGCTTGTCGGCGAGCAGTGAATCTTTGGCGCGAATGCGCAGAATAGCGCCATGCGCGATTACGCAGTAGAGGCATTGATTGAGCGCAGAGGTCACCACGATAATCATTTCGCGCTCTGCTTTGCTCAGTCCATCGTCTTTATCTACTAGTGAGTCGTGCAGCGCAAAGAAGGCGCGAAACTCGTCTGGCCGATGCGCTAGCGCCAGGAAGATATTAGGGATAAACCCCGACTTCGCCTGAACAGCTTCGATACGCTCGCGGATATCTGGCTCCATCGCGTTAAGGGGCGGAATAGGGAAGCGGCTGATATGTGCAGTGCTGGCTTGAGCTGCGGATTCTTGTTGACGTTTCTTCGGGGGTTGCGACATGTATTTCTCGATTGTGTTTCAAAGGGGTTATCGGTATCTATTTTTTGTGGTGAGTTTGAAGCTGCGCCGGCTATGCAGCAACCTCGACAGCCTTGCTCATTACGCGCCTCACTAGGGGCTCAAAGTCCTCTAACGGCAAGCTGTCGTATTCGGTGTCGAAGGCAGGCATATCGTATAGTTCGACAAACTCTTTGGTGTGTTCATAGTGCGGATGGTCGGCAAACTTTTCGCGAGCATCTTTATTTCCGCCCAGGTATTCGAAGTAGTAGTAGCCTTGGAAAATCGGGTGATTTTGCAGCATCCAATGATTGGCTTCGCTAACGAAGGGCTTGAGTATCGCCGCGGCGAGTCCGCCGTGATCATAGGTGCCAAGGGTGTCGCCGATATCATGGAGTAGGGCACAGACTACATACTCTTCATCGCGTCCATCGCGCAGCGCGCGCGTCGCGGTTTGCAGGCTATGCTGGAGTCTGTCGATATTGAAGCCACCGAAGTCGCCGTCGAGAAGTCGCAAGTGGTCGAGGACACGCGTCGGTATTTCCTGCGCGAATTGCGTATAATTCTCAAGAATTATTTCGGCGTCTTGCTTGCTGCATTCGTCGAAGCGAGTGAAAGATGCCTGGCGCTCGCCTGCGTGCTCGGTTGTCGTGGCTTTCGTTTTAGTGTCCATGCTTAATATCCTACCGTGTGCTGAGACAGAGGTGTGGTGTCGAGTAATGGAAAATAGCCTTAAGGGCGCGCGAGTTCAAGTGATACACAGCACGAGTGGCCTCTTACCGCGACTCGTGTGCCTACGTGATAGTTGCTCTTTATAAATAACAGGTGCTCTTTTTAGATAGCAGGTGCCCTCTTCAGACACTATGTGCTCTTTTCGAGATAGGAAATGCGGTATGAATAAATGCGATCAAGATCTTTTGGGTAAAGTCTATGTAGTGA
>LICD01000002.1 GCA_001438145.1 OM182 bacterium BACL3 MAG-120619-bin3
TCACCTGAAGATCTGCCTGAAGAATTTCCAGAAGAGATAGCTACAGACTCAGCTCACACCCATACTTTCTCTTTGGGCGACGGCATTGATGACGATGACGACGAGTATTCTTCGATCAGTCTGTCCGCAGGTGACCGTATCGGAGGCAGAAAAGAATCGGCTAGAACGCCATCGAAAAAAGACTCTCGGGGTAGCGCTATCCTCGGCTCGTTGGGCGCTGCAAGCAGGTCGCTTGGCGCACTGGTTGCCAGCCGAAAGTCAGATAAGACTGTGCCTGACGCACCTGATGATACGCCACTTATCGAGCATACTGAGGCCAACACTGCTGTCCCCATCGCGGAATCCACAAACGATCATAGTGCCTTGTTTGAAAATTACGAACAGGATCAGAGCGCTGAGGCTTCGCCTAGCGAGGCAAGAGACATCATGCCGGAGAATGATAGCCCAGCGGTTACCGACTTATTCCCCGAAACCTTTGCTCAAGAAGCGGCGCCTGAGCCCGAAGTTCTAGAGCCGGACGCCGCGTCCCCCGCGCCGCTATCACCTAGAGTAAATGAGGTTAAAGAACAGGCAGCACCTGCAATTGAGGAGAAGCCGAAGGGCGCCGCCGTGGGTGAGGTGTCAGAGGTTCTCGTATTGAATGTAACGGCCAAGAAAGGCCGGTTAATCATGGGTGAGCGCCTACTGTCCTTGATGCAGGGACTTGAACTTGAGTACGGGGAAAGGAAGATTTTTAGCAAGCGAACAGACGACGCTGAAGGAGGCCCGATTCTCTTTAACGTGGCCAATATGTTGCAACCGGGTACGTTTGATCTGAATAATATGGAAAATTTCGCAACCGTGGGCGTCACGCTGTTTCTTGCGCTGCCTTCACCAATCAGCAATTTCGAGGCGTTCGAAGAAATGCTGCAAACAGCACAAGATCTTGTCCGCTCTATCGACGGAGAATTGCGCGACGACCAGCGCAATATGATGACCGGTCAAACAATAGAACACTATAGGCAGCGTGTACGCGACTTTGAACTGCGGCGCTTGCGTTCGCGAGCTGCTGCAGGGTGAGTGCCTCCACAGCAATCCTAGAAGAGGTTGCTTCGCTTAGAGTGCAGCTTGAGCGCCACAATCGTCTCTATCACACCCTCGATAGCCCAGAAATTACCGACGCCGATTATGATGCCTTGTTGGCTCGGTTAGTGTCGCTCGAAAAAGACTATAACCTCTTTTCTCCTTCTTCGCCGTCGAATCGCATTGGCGCCGAGCCGCTGCCGGGATTTACTCAAGTCGCGCACGAAATTCCAATGCTTTCGCTAGATAAGGTGTTTGGTGAAGAAGACCTTCGTGCGTTTGAGGCAAGGCTCCTCAAACGTATCGAAATAAGCAGCGAGATTATCTACAGCTGCGAGCCAAAGGTCGATGGTGTTGCGGTGAGTTTGCTCTACGAGAAGGGACAATTGGTCCGCGCGGCTACCCGAGGCGACGGGACGATCGGCGAGGATATTACTCACAATGTGCGGACTATTCGAACGATACCTCTGCAACTTAGCGGCGAGGGCTATCCAGCTGTGCTCGAGGTTAGAGGTGAAATCTTTCTTGGCAAACTCGGTTTTGCCCAACTCAATGAGCAAGCGCGTCTAGATCAATCGAAGGTGTTTGTTAATCCCCGTAACACCGCCGCCGGAACGCTCAGGCAGCTCGATTCTCGACGCGCAGCCAAAGTGCCTCTGCAAATGTATTGCTACAGCGTAGGGCTGCAAGAAGGAGGTGATCTCCCCGACAGTCTTGGCGGAATTTTTGAGGCCTTAGCGGGTTGGGGATTGCCAACTAATCCGCAGCGCGAGGTCGTGGAGAGCATCGAGCGCTGCATTGCCTATTGCGAGGCACTGCTAGAGATGCGTAACGCGCTGGAATACGAAATAGATGGTGCGGTGATTAAGGTTGATTCACTGGAGCTACAGGCAAGCATCGGTTCCAACGCACGCACACCTCGCTGGGCTATGGCCTACAAATTCCCAGCAGAGGAAAAGAGCACGCGCCTTCTAGACGTCGAGTTTCAGGTTGGTCGCACCGGCACGATTACGCCCGTCGCAAGGCTCGAGCCTGTTTTTGTAGGTGGTGTCACCGTGAGTAATACAACGCTTCACAATATGGATGAAGTAACACGCCTTGGCGTGAGAATCGGTGACGAAATTATTATTCGCAGAGCGGGTGATGTTATACCTAAGGTGGTGAGGGTGCTTGCTGGGTCTGTTAACCCAGCACCGAGAGCAATTATCGCACCTACCCAGTGTCCGGTGTGTGGCTGTGCTGTTGAGAAAGAAGGCGACGTGCTTATTCGTTGCAGTGGCGGGCTGATTTGTGGCGCACAGCGCAAAGAATCGATTCGTCATTTTGCTTCGCGCAACGCGCTAGATATCGATGGTATGGGTGAGCGTATTGTCGAGCAGTTAGTAGATGCCGAACTCGTTCGTGACGTATCTGACCTCTTTGTTCTCGAAGCAAGCACACTGATGAGTTTGGATAGGATGGGAGTGAAGTCGGCCGAAAAGTTAGTAGCCTCAATAGCTCGGTCACGTCGAACGACTCTGCCTAAGTTTCTTTATGCGCTGGGCATTCGAGAAGTGGGGGAGGCGACAGCGCTGCAGCTGGCTAACCATTTCGGCGATCTTATGCTGTTGCAAGAGGCGAGTGTTGAGACACTGGTCGCTGTGCCCGATGTGGGCCCCATCGTTGCAGAGCATATAGTCAGTTTTTTTGCCAATCGCGCAAATATTGATCTTCTCTCAAGGCTCGCAGCGCGAGGCGTCTCGTGGCCTGCGATCACAGTGGTGAGTCCAGAAAGTAAACCGTTAGCAGGTCAAACCGTGGTTATTACCGGCACATTAGAAAAGCTCTCGAGGAACGAAGCGAAAGCCCGACTTATCGCGCTTGGGGCCAAAGTTGCAGGCAGTGTGTCTAAAAGTACTACTATTGTTTATGCGGGGCCCGGTGCAGGCAGTAAACTCGCTAAGGCAACAGAGCTGGGCGTCGAAGTAGCTGATGAAGCCGCACTTCTCGCACTGCTCGCCGCGTTAGAGACGACGTCAGATGCACCGAAGAAAGCGCCCTGATAGATAGAATAGTTCCCTGCAGGTTATTGCGCGAAAGCGCTCAAATTAGGAAATGATGTATGAGTTGGTGGGGCAAAGTTGTTGGTGGCACTTTTGGGTTTATGCTTGGCGGCCCACTCGGCGCCCTCATGGGTGTGAGTCTTGGCAACTATTTTGATGGAGGCCTTACCGCGCAGAGCTCTCGTTTAGGTTTAGGGGCGACCGAGCGGGTCCAGTCGGCATTCTTTACCACGACCTTTGCGTTGATGGGTTATGTGGCGAAGTCGGACGGAAAAGTCACGCGTGATGAAATAGCAATGGCCGAAAGGGTCATGTCTCAGATGCGACTAAACGCGCAGCAGCGAGAAGTCGCCGTTAAGCTCTTTAACGAAGGCAAGCGTCAAGATTTCCCGCTCGAAGAAATTCTGACACAGTTCAAACGAGAATCGTTCAGACGCTCGAGTCTTGTACAGATGTTACTCGAAATCGTTGCAGCAACAGCGCTGGCCGACGGAACCCTGCATGCGCAAGAACGAAAAACGCTCGAACTTATCGCCAGTAAACTCGGCGTCAGCAGGCCTCGACTCGATGCCATTTTAGCGAGAGTATCGGGACAGGCTGGGTTCGAAAGTGCAGATGAAAGTCGGTCAAAATTGTCAGCGGCCTACGCGCTTCTGGCTATTGAATCTTCGGCAAGCATGGAGGAGGTTAAGCGCGCCTATCGCCGACAAATGAGTCAACACCACCCTGACAAGCTGGTCGCAAAAGGCTTGCCAGAAGAGATGATCGACATCGCGAATCGTAAGACCCAAGATATTAAGTCAGCGTATGATCTGATTCGTAAGTCACGAGAAGGATAATCGATTTGGTGGGCTAGCCTTGCGCTATTGAGACTGTGACGCAATATGCTGAAGAACGCGCACGCCAATAATGTGCTCAACGCTGACTAGCTGCTCGGCAAGCGTCTGAGCGAATGCAGTGTCGGCCGAACTTTCAGCGATTAAGTCTATCTCTATACCGTCCTCTAGATAGTGCAAATCGAACGCGAGATCAGAATTGCGCGCCGTAAGCTCAGACCATCGCGCTTTGATTAACGCCGCTACTTCTGCCCGCGACGGCACTGAATTCTCGCCACCTAAAGGGTGGTCGTGATCTGGATTGCCCTGCGGGTCGATATGCGGGATTACCTCACTTATGTCGGTAAATTTTTGCCGCAGCCTTTTGCTCGCAGCTGCGCCTATCTGATGTCCCTCCGAGACTGAGATCCGTGGGTCGACAGCAAGGTGAACCTCGACAATAGCTTTGCCGCCCGAAAGCCTAGAGCGGAGGTCTGTAATGCCCCTGACCCCCGGTGTTTCCTCTAAACAGGCTTCGAACTCCCCGCGTCTTTTATCGGGTAATGCGCTGTCGACAAGTTCGCGCATGCTTTCGGCGCATAGTTCCCAGCCTATTTTGGCGATGAGAAGCGCAACGATTACGGCGGCCATAGTATCGAGCCAGACAATACCGAACTGCGCCCCAACGATACCGATCAATACAGCGACAGATGAAAGTGCATCACTCCTGCTATGCCAAGCGTTTGCGCGAAGAAGACTCGAATTAAGACGGTTAGCTGCTGCTAACGTGAATCGATAGATCCACTCTTTGCTAGCAATTGAGGCCGCTGCTATTAGTGCGCCAAAAACACCCGGAATGGCGAGATCATCTAATGTGGCGAATCGTTCGCTCGCATCATAGAGAAGTATTCCGGCCGTGAAAAAGAAGACAATACCCATCACGATAGTGCCGACAGCTTCGAAGCGGCCATGCCCGTACGGATGACCTCTATCGGGCGCTGCATAGGCGGTGCGGGCGATAATAAGAACAAAGATGTCCGTCGCTGCATCAGTTAAAGAGTGCACACCGTCGGCGATAAGCGCGAATGACGAGGTAAAAACCCCGCCGATTATTTTGCCCACACCAAGCGCGAGGTCTAAAGCCATACCGATGAGGGTGACGCGAATAGCTTCGGTCTGAGCATCTTGGTGTTTTTGCATAAGCTGCTAGGATCTTAATCAGGGGAGTAAGGTGGCTTGCATTATACAAAGAAAAGCCCGCGATCCGAAGATCGCAGGCTTAAGGCATGAAGGCCTATTTAAGGACCACCTTAGCGGCGGTCAATCTATCAAGGGAGAGATAAATGGCTCAAAACCCACAATTTTGAATACTATCTACCTACACTTAATAAGACCCCGCCTTCCTAGGAGAGTTCCCAACACGACAATAAATATTTTCTGTTTCTCAAAAATTGCTTAAATTATTGAAATAACTAGATTTTAATTACTTCCAACCCTTCTATTTTGAGCGTTTGTGCTGCATTAGCTGATGTAATTACCGCAACGCTTGGAGTGACGCCCAAGAAATAGCGCTCGGCGACTGCTCTGAGCTCATCAAATGTGGTGGCGAGCACGCGCTCTCTGAATGTCATGCGCTGATCGATGCTGCGGCCGAATACTCTGTTGTAAAAAGCGGCTTTAGCCTCACCCGCCGGCGACGAAGGTTTATCCATTGCGGCGATCACACCAAGCACTGCCTCTTCGAGCTGATTGTCGGCATGTTCGGTGTTAAGCAACCAATCAATGGATTTGGCAAAGTCTGTAAGCGTCTCTTCCAGCCTAGGGTCACGATAGCTGTAAAATCTAAACGACGCAGAGGAGCCGTCTTGGCTCGCACCGCCGCCGTATGCGCCGCCTTTCTCGCGAATTGCGCTGTGTAAGTAGCCATTGCGAAGGAATCCAGCAAGCACCTGCAGCGTCGGGTGATCTTTATGATTCGCCGGCACGGTCGGGTACGCTTGGGCGCAGAAATTGACTTGCGTCGATGTTGTCCATGCCTGAGCAACAGATTGTCTAATGGGCTCGAGCGTAAACTCATGGAGCGCGCTCTCGTTGCTTTTTGTCGCCCAAGCCTGAGCTACCGGCGCTGACAGCAATTCTTCGCACTCAGGTTCGCCAATGAGTAAAAACTGTCGATCCGCGGAGGTCACCAGCTCATGAAGCGTCTTAAAGCGTCGTAACAGAGCGGCGCGTTCTTGGGTGTTTTTGAGAGACTCGCGTATCTTCTTCAATCGAATCAGACCCGCGAGGCCTGCGTATTGGTGATTCATCTGTGCCGTCGGAGACCAGCCACTGCTCGCGGCGCTCATGGCGAGGGAATGCCCTGAACCTGTGATGCTGCTTAGCTTGCGGGTGGTGATTTGTTCGATCAGTTCGGCAATTCTTTGCTCTTCGTCGAAACGCACGCCCTCAATAGTTTCGGCCAGCAATTCGCTGAGGGCCTGACTGTTGGCGCGGAGGCATTTTGAGGAGAACGTTAGGGTACCTTGCACCTGCTGTTCATCGTCTTGATGGCTTTTGATGCTGCTGAAACAGTTTATGCCGCCGCAGATTTGCGCCTGCCAGGCCTGGGTCTGGGCATAGTCGCGCGCGCCAACACCGAGTTCGGTTACGCAACTGGTGTAGAGCGGGAGTATTTCGAGTAATTCTTGCGGCAGCGAAGGCAGCGCATAAACAACCTGCTGATAAGCGAGGCCATTAGTTCCTTGCCCGTAATAACTCAACGGGTCACCGGTTGCGAGAACCCTTACAGTTGGCTGCGGCTCCGATATCGTCGCTGGCACATCTTCTTTACCCACCTTAGGTAAAATTGATGGATCGTCTTCGGCACTTTGGCGTGCTTCAAGCGCGATGCTGCGGGCAACGATGGCGTCTATCTGTTTTGGTGACAGCGCGTCTTTTATCGCGGCGAGCTTTTCGCGCTCGGCGGTTTCCTTTCGCTCGGCGAGCTCAAAATCAGGGGTTAGGGTTAGCGTTAAGCGATGCTTATTATCCAACAGCAGCGTCTGGATTAAGTTGGGGATAAAGTCAGGGGACATAACCTCTTCGCGCAGTGTCTCAAGAACCGGATCAATGTCCATTAATTCGATCGGATCACCGCGGTGCATCGCACTGGAAAGGCCTGCAAGAATAAGTTGTAAACCGTATGGGTAACTATCGCCGGCAATTTCGCGGTGGCTAAGCTCAAGCTGATGCAGTGCAGCGAGTACATGCTCTTGGTCTATTCCCTCTTCGACGATTCTCTCGAGAGTACCAATAATCAACGCCTCCACGGCATCACTGGCCTCCGGCTCGCAGCCTTCGAGGCCCGCCATAAAACTCATTTCACGATTCGAATCTTCAAGCCCACACATTGGTGAGGGAGACGATCCCAATTCACTCGTTTCGAGTGCAGCGAGTAGGGGGCTTCCACTGTTATCCATCAAGACAGCGGTAAGCAATTCCGCTTTGAAAAGCTCTTCGCTATTGCTGCTTTTGCCGAGCAACCAGCCCAACACAACATGCCCTTGCGGCGCTTCTTGTGGCTCGGCTGCAAAGGTTTCTTCCACTCGAATCGGCGCCGAATAACGGACCTCGTCCAAAATCTCAATTTTCTCATCAAGCAGCTCAAAACGATGAAGGGCAAGCGACTCGATTCTCTCCTGGTGCTCATGCGCTGAGATGTTGCCGAATGTCATGAACACTGCATTACTTGGATGATAATGCGACCGGTAAAACGCAGTGAGTTCTTCATAGCTGAGGCTAGGAATATCTTCCGGCTCTCCGCCACTGTTGTAGTGGTAAGTTGTTGTAGGAAACAAGTGCTTGCTTAGCGTCTGCCAGAGAACGCTATTGGTTGAGCTCATCGCACCCTTCATCTCATTATAAACCACGCCTTTGTATTGAAGGTCGGTTGTTGGGTCGTCGAGCTTGGCAAATTCGAGTCGATGTCCCTCTTGGGCAAAATCTAATTCATCAAGGCGCGAGAAGAAGGCCGCATCTAAATAAACCTCTAAGAGGTTGTTAAAATCCTTCCGGTTCTTGCTGGCGAAAGGGTAGGCGGTCCAGTCGCTGCTCGTAAACGCATTCATGAACGTGTTGAGCGAGCGTCGTATCATCATAAAAAACGGATCGCGAACTGGGTATTTCTCGCTCCCGCACAGTGCAGTGTGCTCGAGAATATGCGCAACGCCCTTTGAATCGCTTGGAACTGTGCGAAAACCAACGAGAAAAACGTTTTCATCGTTGCTGCTCGCGAGGTGATAGTGAGCCGCGCCGGTGACGCGATGCACATAATGCTCCATGGTCAGGTTTAACGAATCGATGCGCTCGCTGCGGAGCCAATCGAAGGCTGAGTGAGCCGCCCCGGTTGGAGTAACTTCAGTAGATCCATCGAGAGGCGGCTGTGTTGGCTTGTTCATAAGGTCTCGCTTTGGTCTTAACGCGCGCTGTGCGCAGTAATTATTCTGTGGTGGGTTGAGCGTCTTATTCTTTGGTTGTACGGTGGCGATTGGGCGCTGGTTTGCTCCGCTTGCCTTAAGTAAAATGCGTCAAGTTGGAGGCCGCTCTAAACTGAATCTGCCAAGCTTGCCCGAGCGGAATTCATTTAACAGGGCTTCTGATGCTTTATGCCAGTCAATACGGTGTCCTGCTTTTATGCAGGCGCGTGCTTTCGCTACTGCTTCCATAACAGACTCTGCATCATTCGCGTCTTGTGGAAGCTCGAATCGGGCAACAAGTCGATCGCGATAATGCAGTAACAATTCCTGTGCAAGAAACCAAGCGATGTCCTCGGCCTCGACAGCGGTGCTGCGTATTGTGCCAGTTGCGGCTAATCGATAAGCGCCAACTTGATCTTCTAATTTAGGCCACATAAGTCCTGGAGTATCGATTAGATGCCAGTGATCATCGAGTCTTACCCGTTGCTGAATTTGGGTGACTGCAGGTTCATTGCCGGTTTTAGCGAGTTTGCGGGCGCAGAAAATGTTGAGCAGTGTTGATTTACCCACGTTGGGAATGCCGCCGATTAGCAGCTGCTGCCGCTCGCCAATTTTGATGTCGTTAGCCAAGAACAGCTTACGCGCGGCTTGAATAATTTGCTCTGCATCGAGCAGCGATTCATGCCCGTTGACCAGACAAACTGATTTCGGCTGCGCGTTAAAGAATTTTGCCCACTGCTCTGTTACGAAAGGCTCAGCGAGGTCAGCTTTATTGAGTATACGAATGCGAGGATGATCAGCGCACAGAGCGGCGAAATGTGGGTTGGAACTCGCCTGAGGAGAACGTGCATCCAAGACTTCAATGACTGCCTGGGTTTTCAGCAGGGTCTTTACAACCTCCTTACTTGCCTTGTGCATATGGCCAGGATACCAATTGAGTGCCATTGTGCTTTCCATCTAAATTAATGTGCGAATTTGCAGCAGTGCAGTGTAGCTATCGATTGCGGTAAACTCCACCGCCTTAGCAGCTATTCTCCGGTTTAGCGGCGGCTCCGCTAGTTTATAGCGTGTCGTTTCGCTATCCTGCGGCTGCAGTGTATCTCCCCTTGTAAAGAGAAAGCGTCTATGTCCGAGACTTTTGTATCAGAAATATCCCCGTCCCTAAATGATGCAGGACCGGTAGCCGCAGCCATGAAGAGTGAACTGGAGACTGCCTTTACCCCTGCCTATTTACGATTTGAAAACGAGAGTAATAATCACGGTGGACCTGCGACGGATTCGCATTTCAAGCTGGTCTTGGTCGCGCCTGAATTCGAAGGGCTGCGCTCAGTGCAACGCCATCAACTAGTGTACAAAGTGCTCGCAAGCTATTTGCAGGCATCGGTGCACGCCTTATCGCTGCATCTGTTTACGCTGTCGGAGTGGGACGCGCGGAACAACGCTGTTGCTGACTCGCCTGCTTGTTTAGGGGGCTCGAAAGGGAGTTAAGCGTAAGCGAGTCGCAAAGAGCGCGTGCACGCCGGCCCCACTGATATCGTAGGTTTTAAGTGATTCAGGGTTTTGGGGCGTCTCGAACAGTGTTTCAGTCTTCATCGCCAGGCTATTGAGTTAGCCATAAGTCGAGTAAACTGGTGCTCATGATCACATCTTCTATTAAACAAGTTATGGCTAGTATCTGGCGTTACGTCAGATCGCCCTATGCCGCTGGCGCAATCTTAATAGCGCTAGGCGCTGGCGCCTCTGCCTTGTTGCTCCAGCAAAATGACATACCTGAACGGCTATCGGCTCCCGCTCGAGTCAGTGCCGTGGCGCCAGCGCTTTCCGTGCTGCCCGATTTCGCCTTAGTGGCAGACGTCGATGCGCGAAAGCAACAGTTCTTTGACTTTCTTGAAGCCTATGTCAATGCTGAAAATGCCCGACTCCTGCAGCGTAGAGAAACGCTCACGATGTTTGCTCGGGTGTTAGCGAACGGCCATAGATTAAGTCCATCCGAGAGAGTGAGTCTTGCCAAATTTGCCCTAGATTATCGAGTTGATTTCGATTCTGATAGGGGGCAGCGGGGAGATGCTGCGCTCGTTGAACAATTGCTGCGGCGCGTAGATGCGATTCCCGTGTCCCTTGTGTTGGCTCAGGCCGCCAACGAGTCGGCTTGGGGGACTTCTCGCTTCGCTGTAGACGGCAATAATTTGTTCGGGCAATGGTGTTACGAAGAGGGCTGTGGCTTTGTTCCGCTAGAGCGTGCCGACAAAGCGAGTCACGAAGTCAGGAAATTCAACACGATCGCTGCGGCAGTATCGGCCTACTTTAAAAACCTGAATACGCACACAAGCTACCAGCATTTTCGTCGTATGCGCGCCCGCATGCGCGACCAAGAGAAAAATCTGGATCCTATTCAATTGGCCTATGGTTTAGGCAGTTACTCGCAGCGTGGCGATAATTACATCGACGAGGTCCAGACCATCATTCAACAAAACGACTTGCGGCTCAGAGACGATGGCTAGCGCCTTGCCTGCTTATTGCGGTTTGCTCTCGTCGAACCAAGGCTGAGAGAACCAAAAATACCGGCCTGAGCCGGTATGCGGCGCGGTACAGACATAATTCCAGCGCCTGCCTCGTTGCTTCGCGTTAGTGCTAAGAGTCGCAACGTTGTCTTCGCTGAGATCCACCTCCCAGGCTATCGCCATAGGGTCGCCGTCGTCGAAACAGGCCACTCTTGCCTGAGAATAGTCTCCCTCCTCAAACCTTACTCTTGCCGAAGGCGCAGTGAGCTGCGTCTGCGGCGACAGCGGCTCAAGCGTTTGTACGTCGAATGCGAGCGTAGAATATTTCAACGTCGCTCCCTCAAGCCCCGAATAGAGTCCAGCGAGTGGGAAGCGCGGCAGGGCGGTTTGCTCGGTTGTGGGCCCAACCGCACCGGAATTCTGGGCAAAGCCTGCGTAGCCAAGGTCTGCGAGCAGCCGCTTGCTGGCGTCATTAAATTCTCCGTAAGGGTAGGCAAAAAGTCTGGGCTGTGGCCCGAGCTCCTCGGTAATGCGCGCTTGCGCGGCGAGTATATCGACTCGCGCCTCACTATCGCTCAGTTCAAGTAATGAGCGATGTTCTGTCCCATGGTTGCCTATTACAACGGCAGCGCGGTGAAGAGTAGACAGCTGCTCCCAGGTCATATAACCGGTTTGTTGCCTATCTATTGGGCCTGTGCTGACAAAAACGGTAAAAGGAAAGCCGAATTCGCGCAGGAGGGGGAACGCCGTTGAGTAGATTGACTCGTAACCATCGTCGAAGGTAATCGCGACAGTTCTGTCGGGTAAATCGTCGCCATCATTAAGCGTCGTTAGGATCTGCGTGAGTGGCAGCACCGTGAAATTGTTTTCGGCGAGAAAGGAAAGATGGGCTCTAAAGGCCTCGGGCGAAAGGGATGTCGAAGGTGGGGTTGAGGCAGAGACATGGTGGTAAACAGAGATTACAGCGTTCTGATCTGCGAGCGCCACAGGGCAGACGAAAAGTGCGCAAAGCCAAAAGGCGAACGATAGGTGTCTTGCTGTCTGGCCGTGTAAAGTCGCTGCTCGCATGTACTTGCCTTTTTAGAGGGATGGCTAAGGTTAGAGGGATCGCTAAGGTTAAAGAGATGGCTCCGGTTAGAGGGATGGCTCAGGTGGCTAGGTGTCAGTGCGACCACTTCAACTCTGGGGTGCGCACCGCTATACTGTCCGAGTTGCGTTCATCGATGATTTTTGTTCGATGATTAGATTTTTACTCTAGGGAAGACCTAATGCTATTTTCCGGCCAAGCTATTAAAGCCTCATTGCTACCTTCGGGTATCGCCCAGCTAATCTTCGATCTTGAAGGTTCATCCGTCAACAAGTTCGACCAATTAACGCTAAAAGAGTTGGGTGAGGCGGTTGCGGCTATTGGCGAAAGCGATGCACGTGGCGTAATTTTCTCGAGTGCAAAGTCTACTTTTATCGTTGGCGCTGACATAACTGAGTTCACCGACTTGTTCGCGACAGGCCCAGAGGCTATTCGCACATGGATCGGTCGTGCTAATGAGGTTTTCAACGCGGTTGAAGATCTCTCTATACCTACGGTTGCTGCAATAAACGGGGTGGCTTTGGGAGGCGGTTTTGAACTGGCGCTCGCGACGGATTTTCGCCTTGCGTTAGACGCGGCCGTGGTTGGATTTCCCGAGGTGAAGCTCGGCATCCTGCCAGGCTTCGGCGGCACAGTGCGCCTGCCAAGATTAGTCGGCCCAGAAAAAGCAATCGCTTGGATTAGCCAAGGATCACATGTGCGGGCGCAACAAGCGTTAGCTGAAGGCGGGATCGACGCCATCGTAGAATCCGATGATCTTATCGCCGCTGCCGAACGCATGATCGAAGATTGCCTCGACGGCAGTTTAGATTACGTTGCGCGACGAGTGCTGAAAACACAGCCGGTGCAGAGCGCGCCGGATGCGCTCGCTGCGCTCTACGCTGTTGCCAAGCCGCAGGTGTTCAAAGCGACGGGGCCAAATTATCCTGCGCCATTGACTGCCGTAGAGGCCATGGAGAAAGGGGTGTTGGAGGATCGTGCTGGCGCGCTCGCCGAAGAGCACGAAGGGTTTATAAAGCTCGCGGGAACTTCGAGCGCTGCTAATCTCGTCCAAATGTTTCTCAATGATCAATATCTTGCCTCGAAATCTCGCTCGCTGTCGAAGGGCGTGCCTGCAATTAGCAAGGCGGCTGTCCTTGGCGCCGGCATCATGGGAGGCGGTATCGCCTATCAATCCGCGCTGCGTGGAACGCCCATTGTCATGAAAGATATTGCGCAAGCGGGCCTCGATTTAGGGTTGAGCGAGGCGGCCAAGTTGGTTGGCAAACAAGTCAAACGAGGTAAGATGAGTGAAGAGGCCGGCGAGAAGATTCTCGGTGGCATTACCGCAACGTTAAGTTACGAGGAGGTTGTGGGCGCCGAACTGATTGTCGAGGCGGTGATTGAGAACGAAAATATCAAGAAGTCGGTTTTGGCCGAACTCGAAAGCGCCGTCGGCGATGAGGTGATCATCGCGACCAACACATCCACAATCTCAGTCGATTCGCTAGCCGGTGCACTTAAAAAGCCAGAACGATTTTGCGGCATGCATTTCTTTAACCCTGTGCCTCTCATGCCTTTGGTTGAAGTGATTCGTGGCAAGGATTCGAGCGATGAAACAATCGCAACGACTGTCGCTTACGCGAAAGCGCTCGGGAAAGTGCCTATCGTAGTCAATAACTGCCCGGGATTCCTCGTTAACCGAATTCTCTTTCCCTATTTCGGCGCGTTTTCGACACTACTAAACGAAGGCGCTGATTTCAGACAGATCGATCGAGTTATGGAGTCATTTGGCTGGCCAATGGGTCCTGCCTACTTACTTGATGTTGTCGGCATAGACACTGCGGTACACGCGCAAGCGGTGATGGCTGCCGGTTTTGATCGTATGCAATTAGGGTTTGAGAGCGCTATCGACAAACTCTATGCGCAAGGTGATTTCGGGCAGAAGTCCGGTCGTGGGTTCTATCAATATACCGTGGATGAAAATGGCCGGCCGCAAAAATCAGAGAATCCTGAGATTGATTCGCTCATCGCGGGCATTAGCGCCGAACGTCGAGATTTCAGTGACGAAGAAATACGCGACCGGTTGATGCTTGCGCTCTGCTTAGAGACGGCTCGCTGTCTTGAGGACGGCATTGTCGAGACGCCTATCGAAGCCGATATGGGTCTCGTGTTAGGTCTTGGTTTCCCCACGTTCAGGGGTGGAGCGCTGCGTTACATCGATCAATTAGGACTGGCCGAATTCTGCAGGCTTGCCGACAGCTATACGAGTCTAGGCGCCATGATGGAGCCTACGAGTAAGATGCGAGAAATGGCTTCCTCGCAAAGTGTATTTTACAAATAAGAGTCAGGCTTCTGATTGAATTTACGGTCGAGCGGAACAGAAATGACAGTCACTGAAATTAGAAAAACTAAAAGCGATATCGATCAGGGCTTAAAGCTCAATCGAAGTCGAAAGAACTTGCGTCGAGATGTGGGCAAAGCGATCGCTGACTATACGATGATCGAAGACGGTGACAAGGTTATGGTCTGCCTGTCGGGCGGAAAAGATTCCTATGTGATGTTGGATATTTTGTTGAGTCTACAAAAAAGTGCACCGATTAATTTTTCTTTGCACGCAATTAATCTCGACCAAAAGCAACCTGGCTTCCCCGAGCACGTGTTGCCCGACTATCTTTCAGCGCTCGGCGTCGACTACTCAATTATCGAGCAAGATACCTATTCAATCGTTATGGATAAGGTGGAAGAGGGTAAGACTTTCTGCGGACTGTGTTCACGGCTCAGGCGAGGAATACTCTATAACAAAGCTGTGGAAATGGGTGCGACCAAAATCGCACTCGGACACCATCGCGATGACATTGTTGAGACGCTGTTTTTGAATATGTTCTACGGCGGCAAACTCAAAGCTATGCCACCTAAGCTGCTGTCAGATGATAAGCGTAACGTGGTGATTCGTCCGCTCGCCTATTGCAAAGAGCGTGAGATTGAACGCTATGCCGAGCTAATGGATTTTCCAATAATCCCCTGCAATCTCTGCGGTTCGCAAGACAATATGCAGCGCCAGAATATTAAAGCGATGCTGCGCGGCTGGGATAAAGAGCAGCCTGGCCGGGTCGAAACTATTTTTAGGAGTATCTGTAATGTGCAGCCTTCGCAGCTTGCCGACCCCAAGCTCTTTCCGTTTGGCGGGTTGCGCGCTGACTCAGCCGGAGAGTCGAAACTTTCGCTTGTCGAACTAGTTTAGGCAAATTATGGAAATCCCCCACAGTCAGTTGTCGAAAGAAGTCTTGGATGCCGTCATCGAAGAATTTATTACCCGCGAGGGGACTGACTATGGTGACAGAGTTATTTCACTCGATGACAAAGTGGAGCAAGTGAGAGGGCAGCTTGATCGAGGGGATGTTTTTCTCAGTTTCGACCCGCTCTCGCAAAGCTGCCAGCTTTTCCCGCGTGAATTCCGTGCGGCCTTGCAAAGTCTTGACGAGGAAGAGAGCTAATAGGACCCTGCGTGACAGCTGTCATAAGGCACGAGTGGTGAACTGGAAAAAGTTCGGTGGATAAGTAGATGAGCCAGAGTATCCCGAGCCTCGTGCCGGTAAAAAACGAAGAGAATGTTGTCGCCGATATAAAAGTGGATGCGACTGGGCTGTATTGTCCAGAACCGGTCATGCTGCTCCATAAGCACTTTAAAACAATGGCCGCCGGCGATATTTTGGAGCTTAACGCGACAGATCCCTCTACGACGCGAGATGTGCCTAAGTTCTGCGCGTTTTTAGGACACGATCTTGTTGCTTGTGAGCAGCAGGGTGAACAGTTTACGTATTTACTACGCAAGGGTTCGGAGTGAGCGGCACGTCACACGTCTATTTAATCGACGCCTCGATCTATATATTTCAAGCCTATTTCTCACCCTATAACGAGAGTCTAGATGAGTCGGGTGAAGACCTCAGCGCGTTCATTGGTTTTGCACAATTCTTACTCTCGCTGCAACGGCGTGAGCGTCCGCAATCGGGTGCGGTTGCAATGGATAACTCACTGTTCACAGGCTTTCGCCACGAACTGAGCCCGGAGTATAAATCCAATCGCGAATTGCCGGACGATAGCCTTGCTCGTCAATTAGACTTTTGTGCGCGAGCAGCGGATGCGTTTGGGTGGCCTGTTTATGCGAGCACGCGCTACGAGGCAGACGATATCATAGGCACACTCGCACTGCGTTCACGGTCATTAGATGAAACAGAGTCAGCGCAGGGTATATGCATTGTCAGTAGAGATAAGGATCTCGCGCAACTCATCCGTGCAGACTCAGATGTCATGTGGGATTTTTCGGCAAACCGGCGGCGGTCACGCATCGACATCGAGCGAGAATTAGGGATTCCAACGACGCGCATTCCTGATTATCTTGGGCTAGTTGGCGACAGCGTTGACTGCATCGCTGGCGTCCCCGGTGTTGGACCTGTCAAAGCGACTGCGTTGCTTGCGGAATTTGGGTCGCTCGACGGTATCTATGCAAATCTTCACGCGGTTGCTGGGCTGCCTATGCGCGGTGCTAAATCATTGGCCGAAAAGCTCGAGCGTTTTGAAGCGCAAGCGCGGCATTGCAAACTTTTGGCGACCATTGTCGAAGAGCCCCACGACTGCGCTGAGCCTTTTGCTTGCGCAGCACCCGCTGAGCTTGTTTTAGCAAGGCCCAATTACGACAAGTTTGCGTTGTTGCTCGAAGAGGCACTCGTGCCCGCTGCGCTCAAAGTTAGGATGTCCGAAGCTCTTGCAAGGCTAGTCGAGGAGGCGCCATGAAAGTTGTTGCTGACAGCGGCATACTCGGCGTAGATCGTCTTCACGGTGCGGTAAGTGAGCTTATTTTATTGCCGGGGCGTGACATTGATAACGCCTGTTTGCTAGACGCTGATGCGCTCCTAGTACGATCAATAACACGCGTGGACAAGAGTCTTCTCGACGGCACTGCGGTAAAGTTTGTCGGCACTGCAACCAGTGGAAGAAATCATATAGATGAGCAGTACCTCCGCGATGAGGTCATAGCCTTTGCCGACAGCAAAGGCGCTAATGCGTCTGCGGTCGTGGACTATGTCTTCGCCGCACTTGCCTATTTGGCGCGCTTTCACGCCGATGGCGGTGCCTCTTTTGTTGGCACAACTGTTGGTATTGTCGGCGTTGGGTGTGTAGGAAGCTTGTTAAACAAGCGACTAGAAGCAGCAGGGATCAACACGCTCTGTTGCGATCCACCGCGCGCGCTGTCTGAGCAGTCAGATGAGACTAGCCGATTTGTCGCCCTAGATAAAGTGATGGGGTGCGACGTGGTCTGTGTCCATGTGCCACTCAATAATGATGCAGAATATTCTACTAGCCAGTTGATCGGTGCGCGCGAGCTCGCGCTTCTGCCTGCGGGTGGCGTGTTGATTAACGCGTGTCGCGGAGGGGTTGTCGACGAAGATGCCGTTAGAGCTTACGCAACAGCGCATAAAACGTTTAATTATTGCTCGGATGTGTGGCGGGATGAGCCGATCGTGGCGCCGGAGATTGTCGCGGTCGCGCGTCTCGCCACGCCGCACATCGCAGGTTACAGCGTTCAGGCTAAGCGAGCGGCGACGGACAGGCTGCTCGCCGCCCTCCAAGAGCATTTTTTTCAATCCAATATTGTTGACCATGGGGATAAGTTAAACGCGAGAGTCGAGCCTCCTGCGCCTTTCATGAAAACCCAATCTCGAATGCGCTACGAGTTCGATGCAGCAGTGAGTGGCTGGGAGATCATCGCGGATATTTTCGATCTCAGACTCATTGACAGAGACTTTCGTGAAAGCACTGCAAAGGGGTTGTCTTCGGCGTCTTTTGATAGCTTGCGTAAAGCGCTTTTGCAGCGTCAAGAACTAGGCTGCTGCAGTGTGAGCCTCACACACGATGTGTCCGATTCCGACCGGCAATTGCTTGCTGCAGTCGGTATCGAGATCAATTGATCCGGTAGCTATCTAGCACCCTAGCTAGTTTCCCAATCGCCATGCGTAAATCCTCCTCGCGCGGTAAGAAAACAACTCTAAAATGCAGGACGTCGTCAACATTGAACGCGCTGCCCTGGACGAGCAGAATTTGTTCTCGCTCCAAAATGTCTAAAATAAGTTTCTCATCGTCATCGATTTTAAACACTGCTGGATCGAGTGCGGGAAACATATAGAGTGCGCCGCGCGGCTTTACACAGCTTACGCCTTCAATCTGTGTAAGGAGTTCCCAAGCAGTATCTCTTTGACGTCGCAGGCGCCCAGTAGGTAAAACTAAGTCGTTGATGCTCTGGTAGCCGCCCAATGCAGTCTGGACAGCGAGCTGCGCAGGAACATTGGCACAGAGTCTCATGTTGCTGAGTATTTCGATGCCTTCAATGTAACTCTTAGCAAGGTGTTTTGGCCCCGTTAGAATCATCCAGCCGGAGCGAAAGCCTGCGAGTCGATAAGATTTTGAAAGGCCATTAAAACTCACGGTGAAGACATCGCTGCTGAGTGAGGCAAGCGGAATATGTTCCGCCTCGTCGTAGACGATTTTGCTGTAAATCTCGTCGGCAAAAAGTATCAGTGAGTGTTTGCGAGCAAGTTCGATTATCCCTTCCAAAAGCTCTTTAGAATAGACGGCTCCTGTTGGGTTGTTGGGGTTAATGACTACTAACGCGCGTGTGTTAGGCGTGATTTTCGATTCGATATCGACAAGGTCAGGAAACCAATCAGCCTGTTCGTCACAATGATAATGGATAGGATTGCCACCACTTAGCGAGACGGCGGCTGTCCATAATGGGTAATCTGGCGCAGGTATAAGTACTTCATCGCCATTATTGAGAAGCGCCTGCATCGAAAGCGTAATGAGCTCGCTTACGCCGTTGCCTAAATAGATATCATCGATCTCTACATCCATAACACCTAAACGCTGGCACTCCTGCATGATCGCTTTACGAGCAGAAAATAGACCTTTGGAGTCGCAGTAGCCTTCGGCAGTCGGTAGATTGCGAATGACATCTTGGATTATTTCATCAGGGGCATTTAGCCCAAACACGGCTGGGTTGCCGATGTTCAACCTGAGAATGCGATGTCCTTCCTCTTCGAGCTGCTTTGAGCGTTCGAGTACTGGGCCTCTGATGTCATAGCAAACCATGCCTAGCTTGTCTGACTGCTTGATCTCTTTTGTCTTCATGTGCCTCTTAGACCCTGTTGCTCGTTTCGATAAGTCGTTTCGATAAGTTGCGCCGGCTGCGGAGAAAATCTCCGATTCGCTAAGTGGTGTTTGCTAACTAGATAGTCATGTCGTTTAGCGATAGGCTACGCGTCTCGAAGTGTAACGCAATAATTACTCTGCTCCCTAGCAACTTAGTTGCGCGGCAGCGACTCCTCTCGGGCTGTCGACGAAGTCTGAACCCGAGGCGGGTACTTACCGGACGAATACTATGAACGATGTAACCAAGAAAAATATCGGCGCTGACGAACTGCCTTCAACAGAAGCGGAGTGGTTGGAAAAACTTGGTCCCGAAGCTTTCGCTATCATGCGCAAGCAGGGGACAGAGCGTGCTTTCACGGGCGAGTTTTGGGACAAAAACGAGCAAGGGAGTTATCGCTGTAAGGGCTGTGGTGAGGTGTTGTTCCTCTCCGATACTAAGTTCGACTCCGGGTGCGGTTGGCCGAGCTTCTTTTTACCGGCCTCGGCGGCGCCAATCGAAGAGCGATCGGATAACAGTCACGGTATGCAGCGCACTGAGGTGGTGTGTACCGGCTGCAATTCGCATCTGGGTCATGTGTTTAACGATGGCCCGGCAGTAACTGGTCTTCGTTATTGCATCAACTCGGTCTGCCTCGATTTTGAGGGAGTCAATGGTCAGGACTAATACCGCCTCGAGGCTAGGCCCGAGCGCGCTGCTTTGCGTCCTACTTAGCGCTCTACCCATTGGCCTTGCCGCGCAGGACGCAGACCTCTTGCGCGGTGTCGAGCAACAGGTTGCATTAGGGCTTTATTACGCCGATGGCGGCTTTGGAGCGTTAGATAAGACGCGTATCACCTATCTTCCACTAAGTTGGGCGTTGGAAAAAGGTGGCTGGAGCGGCCAGATCTCCGTCGCCAAGCTTCGCGTTGAAGGACCGGGCAACGTACTTGTCAATCTCGGTGGCGTAACGCGTGCTGTCGCCGCCGATTCGGTTCGCCGCTATTCGGGCACTGGTGATAGTTTGCTCGAGCTTGGCTATACCCACACGATTGGGATTGAAGATAGCAGGCTGCCTAGGCTATTCGGGGAATCCTTCTCGCTTGGCGCTCGCGTGAGTCTTAAAATTCCAACAGCCAGTGTGGAAAAGAATCTCGGTACCGGTGAGCGAGACGTGTCCTTTCAATTGGAGTCCTCTTTTTACCTTGGGGAGAACACTGTCTTCGCGACAGCAGGGTATAGTAATCGCGGCGACTCTGCCGTCTTCGCCGATATTGAAAGCTCAGGTTTTGCACAGGTTGGAATAGCGCGCAGGATGACGTCGAAAACAAGTGCGGGTTTGATTTATGACTACCGTGCAACCGCTTCGCAATTCTTCGGCGATGTGAAAGAAGTAAGCGTTTATGCTGGTTGGGAGTTGACTCCCGCGTGGTCATTGACTGCGCTTATGAGTGCTGGGCTGACCTCGGCCAGCGCCGATCGAGCCCTGTACCTCCAGCTAGCGTATCGTCTTTGATTTAGCTCGCGTGTGCCTTCGGCCCAGCCGATTAAAGCCCAAGCGGACGCACTCTTGGCGGTAGAATCGCGGCGCGCTGTAAAGGCCTCGCCCGCTGTAGAGGGGGTAACTGAGGCCGTCTAATGCCTGTAGCTCGCGCCATCTCTGCTATAGCGAGATTGTCACTGTTTTCGTTGGTCCATTCTTTCGCTGCTGCCGCGTCTGACTCGGCGGCCTTTGCCGCATTGGCATTTAACCAATTGGCGATGTCTTTCCACACGAGTGGCTCTGCTCGGTTACCTGACTCAGTCGGATCCTCTACTGCAGCGTCTGCTAGCGCGATGGCGCTTAATGCCAGCACTGAGTTGTTGTCCTGAGTGCTGTATTCAATTGACTCCGTAATACTTAGGCTCCCCGCTGATCGATGCTCGTAGTCGATTGCCAACGCTGTCATGGCAGTTTCTATAAAGCCCTCTATGCTCGGTGCCTGCGATAAATCGATCGGGTGCGCTAGGGTATTCACTGAAAGCGGCTCAGTATCCAGCACTCTCGCAACGGTCGAATTCACACGGGTCACGCTCACAGGGGACGAAGTAGGTTTGGGGTCGAGGTCTGGACTCGTTAACGGGAGATAAGGCTCGTGTAAAACGACGATTTCATCATTTGACGCGCGCGAAGGGCCGTCTAACGCCAACTGGTCTGACGCTATCTCTAGGGGAGAGCCCTGTGGCGTAACAATGCCCAAGAAGGGACGAAGACCAGAACCGCCCAAACCTGTACCCGGCAGGTCTAGTATTCCAGTGCCCCCGACACCGCTGCCCTCGTCTCCGCCTCTTCGATCACTTGCTGCAGGCCTGAACGAGCCGAGGATCAGTAAACAAGCGACTAAGAGAGCTAGCACTAAGCGGAAAGGCAAAACGCTAATAACTGTGTCGACAGTCGTCAGAATTCGCAGGGGTGCGCTCTTTGCCTTCAGGTTAATCATCACTGCTAGTCTCGGCTTGCTGTTCGGAGGCGGTGTGGTAGTTAAATATACCCAGATTAAATCTAAATTGCTCTTGGCTTTTTGTCTTGCTACTAGCATCAGGCGCGCGGCCAGAAGCGAGTTCAGGGGACGAGCCGGAAGCTAAGGCGGGCGGGTTGTCCCTTTCTTGTAAGCTGTGAGCTCGAGAATTAATCTGAGTAAGAAGGGCGCTTGCCCCTTTTTTGGACAGCGCTGTGAGTTCGTCTATCGATTGAAGTGAGAGTCGGTCATAGAAAACACTGCGGTCGAAAAAAGGGGCGGTAGTACCCCGTAGATTGCTCGCGCCGGCCTCTAAATGGTCTTGAATATTGCGGCCGAAAAAATACGCTTTTTCGTCTAGGCCTTTCGTTGGAGCGAAGGCCTCGGTGTTAAGTGTTAAGTACTCGCCGGTTATGCTGACGATCTCAAGTCTTAGCCATTCGTCCAAAACGGACCGGGCGCGCATGTCTTTTTTACAAATCTTTTCGACCAATTCCTGAAAATCGGGGTGGTCGGCGTTCTCGGTGGTTCGAATGGCAAGTGGAGCGGGTGGGTTGCCATCAATCCCGCCTTCTAAAAACCGCGGGTTCGCAAGCCACTCGGCAACTAGGCGGGCGCCTAGTGAGGCTGTACTGTCGCTCGAGGCGTCGCCTAGAAAGCTCTTTGTTAGCTCGCCTTGCTCCTCAAGGCTGACGTTTCTAAGTCTGGCGACGTCTTTACGATGCACACCGGTTAAGAGGGTGATTCGACTATCGGAGATGCGCTTGACGGGTGTATTCAACTCCTCTTCCGCAACATCGACGTAAAGGTGTTTAAGGAGTGCGATAAGCTGTGGGTAGCCTATACCGTAATGAAGAAGCAGGCGAACAATTGGCTTCAAGGCTTTCGCGATTGCAGCTAATACAAGGCTCGAAGCCTGTTGCTTGTCTGTGTTTTGTTGGGACATATGCTCAGTATAGTCCTTTGATAGTTCTGTAACAGTCCTGTGGAAAATCGTTTCCCAATCAGGCCTGTGCGGAGGCTGCTTCAGGTTGACGTGGGAAATATTCCCACGATACTATCCCTCTGTCGAGAGCTTTCCGCGCCAAGCTTTGCGTCAGACGCGGATTGGATGCGAATTGAAGGTCACACGGAGCGTTGGAATGACAATAAGTAACGAACGCTTGAAGGGGAAGACGCACCTCACGAAACTTGCTGTCAGTGCTGTAGTCACCTCAACCGCAACTAAGACTGGATGGTTAGAAGCCGAATTCAATACACTGCGCCTCGCTTCCTCACGAATACTGGCATGGAGTGAGTTCGGCTGTCCTGACGGGTTGCCAGTTCTATTTTTCCACTCAAACGGCAGTTCCCGCCTCGAAGCATGCCTCTTTCATCAGCAAGCCCGGCTAAGTGGCCTTCGGTTAATCGCCGTCGATCGTCCGGGTATCGGCAAAAGTGAGTTTTGCTTCAGCAACACACCTGAGCCTTTTGCTCATGACTTGGTGGAACTGCTCGACCATTTAGCGCTCACCAGTGTTTCTACCCTAACACTTGGACACGGTGCAGTGTATGCACTGGCACTGGCGCAACTAGACCCAGCTCGCATAAAAGGGCAGATAAGCTTAGGGGCTATACCCTGCGGGCCGCTGCTTACGCTTCGGGGGGCTAATGGGCTGCGGCCTTGGATGAATAGAGGGGTGGCAACGCTTGTTCGCCATGGTTGGACGCTGCGAGAGCTTTTAGATCGCAAGACGACGGGAAACTATATCGATACGCTGCGCAGAGAGCTTTGCAAATATGACAGGCGGGCTTTGAACAGCAGCGAGTTACGTCGCATTCTTGTGTTGGACAGGCGCGAGGCGCTCAGCCAAGGCTCGAGGGGCGTGGCGCAAGACGAATCTATGGGGTTCGCTCCGTTCGATTACCAGTTAGCCAAACTCACCCTTGATGTGGATTTTTGGCAAGGTCGAGGGGATGATGAAAGGGTAGGCCGGTCTTCTGTTCTCCTCGCTCAACAGCTGCCTAAAGGGCGGGCGCACATTGTTACAAGGCAGGGTTATTTCTTCTTTTTAGAGCACGCTACCCAGATACTTAATCGATGCAGTTCGATTAGGCTTGTGCAACCTGCCTCGATAGCCGCTTAAAGCATTGCTTAGTGCTGCTATTTTTCAGGTTTGAGCCGTGTTTGAAGCTTCATTAGAAGCGACTCAAGATTAGATTTCGCCTCGCTTGCATAGCGGAACGGGCCGACCTGCTCGCCTAGCGTGTTGCGGAAATACCACAAGCTGTTGTCCTCATAGACCTCGCCGACGCAGGCGCTCAGATCCTCAGAGTCACGGTTCTCGTCTTTTCCCTCGGTTGAAGTATTCATTGTGCCACCTTATTGTTTTTATGAATCCTATTGGACTAGACGGCTGTCCTCTACCTGTATTTCGCAGCCTTACTGGTTCCTGATTGTGTGTCTCATTTGAGTTATTGGCAACCCCGTTTTCCAACTTACGTCTTTGCCCACGAGACGGTGATTGAATAAGGCTAGCTGCTGTGGGAAAATCGCCTGCTTTGTAGAGCAGGTCTACTACCTTAAGCGGTTTCAAAGACTGCTCAATTCATTAACTGCGAGAGCGCGGAAGCGACTCTTGTTCGGAAGAGGTTTATCAATGCAGGTTTCTATAGAAACAACCCAAGGTCTCGAGAGAAAAATGACTATCGCCGTGCCGAGCGAAAGGGTTGAGACTGCCATTAATGCGCGCCTGCAAGAGGCTGCGGGGTCGGTTAACCTAAAAGGCTTCCGAAAAGGTAAAGTGCCATTTAAGGTGATTAAGAGTCGCTTTGGTAAAAGCGTGCGCCAAGACGTAGTCGGCGAAATGATCAATCAATCGTATTTCGACGCGCTGACCCAAGAGTCTGTTAAGCCTGCCGGACAGCCTTCTATCGAGCCTGGCAATCTGGAAGAGGGCGCTGACCTGACTTTCACGGCAACCTTCGAGGTTTATCCTGAGGTGACGCTACCCGATTTCAGCGCACTTGAAGTGTCACGATTAGGCGCGGATATTGGCGATGCTGATATCGAAGAGATGATCGAAACATTGCGCAAGCAGCGCCAAACCTGGGAAACCGTTGAGCGCGCTGCAGCAGATACAGATCGGGTAAATATCGACTATAACGGCAAGCTCGACGGCGAAGAGTTTCAGGGCGGCAAAGCGGCGGGCACAGATTTGGTCATCGGCTCTGAGCGCATGATACCGGGCTTTGAAGCCGGTCTCATTGGCAAGTCTGCTGGCGACGCATTTACGCTGTCTCTCAGTTTTCCAGACGAATACCACAACGCCGAATTGGCCGGTAAAGCGGTCGAGTTCGACATGGTGCTCAATAGCGTCAGCGAGCAGGTGCTACCTGCGGTAGACGAAGAGTTTTTCAAAAGCTTCGGGGTTGAAGAAGGCGGCAATGAGGCCTTTCGCGAAGAAGTTGCAAACAATATGAAGCGCGAGCTCAAAGCGGCTAGCCGCAATAAGCTTAAAGCACAGGTCATGGACAAGCTCATCGAAATCGTCGAGCTTGACGTGCCTTCGGCACTAATCGCAGCTGAAATACAGCAGCTTAAAGCGCAAGCACTCCAGCAAATGGGCGGTGGGGCGAATTTAGACCCAAGTATGCTCCCAGACGAGCTATTTACTGAACAGGCATCGCGTCGGGTTAAGCTCGGATTGGTGCTTGGTGAGGTAATGCAGACTCAAAACCTAAAGGCAGATCCTGCTAAAGTCCGTGAGACAATCGAAGAGCTTGCGGCTACCTACGAGTCACCCGAAGAGGTGATCAATTGGTATTACGGCAATCAAGAACAGCTATCGGCAATCGAAAGTTCTGTAGTTGAAGATCAGGTATTCGATTACATACTCGACGCGGCAAAAGTTGAAGACAAGACAGTTTCTTACCAGGAAGTCATTAAACCTGAGCAAAGGCAGTCTGAAAGCGCCGACGCGGAGTAATATGTTTGACAAAACGAGGCCGCGCCACTTGCCGTCGCCTCGCCTTTAGACTCGAAGGACATCACTATGCCTACTAGCTTTGAACAACCCTCCGCCGCCTTAGTTCCTATGGTGGTTGAGCAGACTGCGCGCGGCGAGCGGTCATATGATATTTACTCACGTTTGCTAAAAGACAGAGTGATTTTCTTAACAGGGCAAGTCGAAGACCATATGGCAAATCTGGTCGTGGCACAGCTGCTGTTTTTAGAGTCCGAAAACCCTGATAAGGATATTCACCTGTATATTAATTCGCCAGGCGGATCTGTGACAGCCGGGTTATCGATCTATGACACAATGCAGTTTATTAAGCCTGATGTGAGCACTATGTGTATCGGTCAGGCTGCCAGCATGGGTGCCATGCTGTTGTCAGGTGGAGCTAAGGGCAAGCGTCTCGCGCTGCCACATTCGCGCATGATGATCCATCAGCCAAGTGGCGGTGCGCAAGGGCAAGCCTCAGATATAGAAATACAGGCTAATGAAATCATCAAGATACGTAAGAGACTTAATGTTTTGATGGCAGAGCACACCGGCCAGGACGAAGAAAGAATTGCCAAAGATACCGAGCGCGATAATTTCATGAGTGCCGATGAAGCGTGTGAATACGGCCTTGTCGATAAAGTTATTGGACGACGCGAAGATAAAAAGACATTAGCAGGCGTTTAACGCCTAACTCACGATTGCAAAGTTGAGCATTTTTTATGTCAGACGACGATTTTAATAAGCCAGACGATGGCGGCAAACTGCTTTACTGCTCGTTCTGTGCTAAAAGCCAGCAAGAAGTTAAGAAGTTGATTGCCGGGCCTTCCGTTTTTGTTTGTGACGAATGCGTAGAGCTTTGTAACGATATCATTAAGGAAGAGGTGCAGGAGCGCGAATCAGACTCGAAAGCAAGAAAGCTGCCGGTCCCTAAAGAGATTAAAGAGACGCTCGACGAGTACGTTATAGGCCAGGATGCAGCGAAAAAGGTGCTGGCTGTCGCAGTATATAACCACTACAAACGACTCAACTACGAAAGCGCCAAGGGCGATGTCGAATTAGGGAAAAGCAATATTCTCATGGTGGGTCCGACGGGTACCGGCAAGACTCTGCTTGCTGAGACGCTCGCACGCATGCTTGATGTGCCTTTTACGATTGCCGACGCAACAACCCTTACCGAGGCCGGTTACGTAGGCGAGGATGTTGAAAATATCATCCAAAAGTTGCTGCAGAAATGCGACTACGACGTAGACAAAGCGCAGATTGGTATCGTCTACATCGACGAAATAGACAAGATTTCGCGTAAGTCAGACAATCCTTCTATTACGCGCGACGTGTCAGGAGAAGGCGTGCAGCAGGCGCTTTTGAAGCTTATTGAGGGCACTGTCGCCTCGGTGCCTCCGCAAGGCGGCCGTAAGCATCCGCAGCAAGAGTTCCTTCAAGTCGACACGTCCAACATTCTGTTTATTTGTGGCGGCGCCTTCGCGGGGCTCGACAGGATTATTCTCGACCGTTCGCATAAAAGCGGTATCGGTTTCTCCGCTGAAGTGCGCTCAAAAGAAACAGAAGATAAGGTCGGAGAAGCGCTGCGCAGCGTAGAACCTGAAGATCTCGTCAAGTACGGCCTGATCCCGGAGTTCGTAGGCCGTCTGCCAATGATTGCGACGCTCGAGGAATTAGATCTAGATGCGTTAGTTCGTATTCTAAATGAGCCCAAAAATTCGCTTACAAAGCAGTACACAAAGCTCTTCGAGATGGAGAACGTAGAGATACAGTTCCGTGATGATGCGCTGCGCGCAATCGCCAAGAAGGCGAAAGAGCGTAAGACAGGCGCACGGGGCCTGCGTTCGATAATGGAATCGGTGCTTCTAGACAGCATGTATAAGATCCCATCGCTCGAAAAAGTCAGCAAAGTGGTCATAGATGCGGCAGTGATAGACGGCGAGTCAGAGCCTCTGCTTATGTTCGAAAACGCCGAAGCTTCAACGAGTAAGGCGGCTGCCGAAGACTGACAGGCTTGAAATTTCATCTTCTCGCCACCATCACTAGAGTGTCTAACTAATATAAGGCTGGCTCTCAGGGGTCGCCATTCGCAAAGGTAGCCCATGAGCACTAATGAAGAGTCAGTTACGTCTACTGTTATAACCAATTCTATTCCTCTCTTGCCATTAAGAGACGTCGTAGTTTATCCCCAGATCGTGCAACCCCTTTTCGTCGGCAGGCCTAAATCTATTAAGGCGCTCGAGACGGCGATGGCATCTGATAAAAAAGTACTGTTAGTCGCCCAAAAAAGCGCTGCTGACGACGATCCCAGTGCGTCGGATCTTTACCAGATCGGCACGGTTGCTACTATTCTCCAGCTGATTCGTTTGCCAGACGGCACCGTTAAGGTGTTAGTCGAAGGACTCGATCGCGCCAAAATTAAATCGGTTAATTACGAAGACGATTATGTTACAGCGAATGTTAGCGTCCTCGCAGGTGAGGAGCCTTCGGCCAAAGAGACCGACGCGCTAATTCGGTCATTACTGGCGCAGTTCGATCACTATGTTCAGCTAAGCAAGAAAATTCCGCCTGAGGTTATGAGTTCAATTTCGAGTATCGATGAGGCTGGTAGGCAGGTGGATACTATCGCCTCACACATGTCACTCCAGCTCGATGAGAAGCAGAACCTGCTTGAACTCGCAGGGCTGCAGGCGCGCATTGAGCATTTGATGGCCCTAATAGAGAGCGAGATAGATCTCTTCGCAGTCGAAAAACGCATCCGCGGACGCGTGAAAAAACAAATGGAGAAGAGTCAGCGCGAGTACTACCTTAACGAGCAAATGAAAGCTATTCAGAAAGAAATGGGTGAGCTCGAAGACATCCCCAATGAAGCTGAAGAGCTAAAACAAAAAATCGAAGACGCAGGGATGCCGAAAGAGGCGAGAGACAAAGCTAATTCAGAGTTGAGTAAGCTCAAGCAAATGTCGCCAATGTCTTCCGAGGCCTCTGTGGTCAGGACCTACCTCGATTGGATGATTAATGTCCCATGGAAAAAACGAAGTAAGGTCAGGCTCGAATTGGACAAGGCTGAGCAAATTTTAGAAGACGATCACTATGGTCTAAAAGAAGTGAAGGAGCGGATCCTCGAATACTTAGCTGTACAGAAGCGCGTTAAAAAATTGAAAGCGCCAATACTCTGCCTCGTTGGTCCTCCTGGTGTTGGAAAAACCTCATTGGGCGAATCTATTGCGCGCGCAACGAATCGCAAATTTGTGCGAATGGCACTGGGTGGCGTTCGCGATGAAGCTGAAATTCGTGGGCATCGTCGCACCTACATTGGCTCTTTGCCAGGCAAATTGATGCAGAAGCTATCGAAAGTCGGCGTTAAAAATCCGCTTTTCTTGCTTGATGAAATCGACAAGATGGGAATGGATAATCGTGGCGATCCGGCCTCTGCGCTGCTCGAGGTATTAGATCCCGAGCAGAACGGTAGCTTCAACGATCATTACCTTGAGGTCGACTATGATCTCTCTGAGGTGATGTTTGTCTGCACATCAAACAGTATGAATATTCCTGAAGCGCTCTTAGATAGAATGGAAGTTATTCGCATTCCTGGCTATACCGAGGAAGAGAAGCTCAATATTGCCGAACGCTATCTTGTACCAAAGCAGAAAAAGAATAATGGCGTAAAAGACGAAGAGCTCGCTATAAGCGAGCAGCCGATTCGTGACATCATTCGCTATTACACTCGAGAAGCGGGCGTCCGAGGACTTGAGCGTGAAGTCGCAAAGATTTGCCGGAAAGTGGTTAAAAACAATTCTCTCAAGGGCAACCATGCGAAAGTCGAACTCGACGCGGATAACCTCGAAGAGTATTCCGGCGTAAGAAAATACGATTACGGCAAGGCTGAAGAAGAGAACCATATAGGCCAAGTTAACGGGCTCGCTTGGACGCAAGTCGGAGGAGAGCTTCTTACGATCGAGGCTATTGCTGTGGAAGGCAAGGGGAAGACTATTAAAACAGGATCCCTCGGCGATGTGATGCAAGAGTCAATTCAAGCGGCATTAACTGTCGTGCGCAGCCGCAGTGCCTCGCTGGGCCTGCCTTCGAATTTTCACGAGACGCGCGATTTGCATATTCACGTGCCAGAAGGTGCGACACCGAAGGATGGGCCAAGCGCTGGTGTCGGTATGTGTACAGCGATCGTGTCAGTTCTTACTGAGATTCCGGTCCGCGCTGATGTTGCAATGACGGGTGAAATCACCCTGCGCGGACAAGTCTTAAAAATCGGTGGACTGAAAGAGAAGCTGCTCGCGGCTCACCGAGGCAATATAAAAACTGTGCTGATTCCCGCTGACAATGAGCGTGATCTTGCCGAGATTCCTGACAACATTAAGGCGGACCTCGAAATAGTGCCGGTACGCTGGATAGACCAGGTGCTAGAGGTGGCATTGCAGCATCAGCCGACACCGTTAACTCTAGAAGCGATTGCTGCGGCGAAGGTAACGGAAAAGCAGGGTGCTGCGTCTGAGGCTGGCAACTTAGAGCGGCACTAGAAAATTTAAATAGTCGTTTCGTTTGCATTTTTCGCAGTTAGTGGGCTTTTTACTTTCGCGGTTTCTTACGTGTTGTTTTTAGTTGACACCGGATTTCGGCTATTGGTATAACGGTACAGCATTCGTGGCGTTCAAGCCTGTTGGCGTGTTTTTTGTGTCGTATAATAGCGTCGCTTCGGTTACCATGATTTGGAAATAATTTACGCAACATTAATTCAATTTTGCTGCGAACTATTTAAAATCACAAAACTTAAAATCATAAATAATGTAAGTAAAGGGGATATTGTGAATAAATCAGAACTTATTGACGTTGTAGCAGAAAGTGCGGACCTACCCAAAGCAGCAGCGGGCCGTGCAATTGACGCCATGATTGATGCGATTACAGACTCGCTCAAAAAAGAAGACCCTGTAGTGTTGGTTGGATTCGGCTCATTTGCGACAAAGCACCGCGCAGCACGCACAGGTCGCAATCCACAGACCGGCGCAGCAATTGAGATCAAAGCGGCTCGCGTACCAAGCTTTAAAGCTGGTAAAGCCTTAAAAGATGCCGTAAACAAGTAACGGTTTCTAATCTGGCTAAGGCCAGGTTATAACGACAAAGGGCGCATCATTGATGCGCCCTTTGTCGTTATATGATGCTAAAATCGCGCTTCGGCTTAGGCTTGATATCACGTATAATTAGCAAAAATTCATTTAGGATAGGACTTACCATGCTGCAAGACATTCGCGACAACTCTCAAGGTGTCATCGCTAAGGTCATCATAGGATTAATCGTCGCTATTTTTGTCCTTTTCGGAGCTGAATCGATTATTGGTGGACTCACGCGCGCGCCAGGAATTGCCGAAGTAAACGGCGAAGAAATTAGCGATTTCCAATTGCAGCAGGGTGTTCAAGAGCTTATCAATTCTATCGGAGGTAGCGCCGAGGGCATCGATCAGTCTTTGCTCGAGCAAATCGCGATCAACCAGATAGTAGAGGAGACTTTGCTGCGGCAGGCAGCTCAGGCTGCAGCGTTGGGTATTTCGGCTGAACGCATCGACCGAGCAATTATCGATAACCCTAATTTCCAAGTAGGTGGTCGTTTCGAACCAGAGTTCGCGGTGAGAACGATGAATAGCCAAGGATTTTCAATCCAGTCTTACAAAGACGCACTCAGTCGTCAGATGCTTCTTTCACAGGTCGTTAATGCCTATTCTTCATCAGGGTTTGCCACCGAGTCTGAGCTCCAGACACTAGCGTCCCTAAGCGCCCAGACAAGAGATTTCCGTTATCTAACTATTCCGCCCGGTACTCGCACATTAGGCACACCAATTACTGGTGACGAAATTGCCGCTTACTATGAGTCAAATCAGGCACGCTTCGTCCGCCCTGAGAGTGTGACTGTCGATTATGTTGTTCTCGATAAGGCAAGTCTTGCGGATGCGATTGAGCTGGAAGAAGGAGCAGTTCAAGCTCAGTATGAGATTGAGCGCAGTAGCTTCGAAGGTTCGGCTGAAAAACGAGCGTCACATATTTTGTTCGAAACGGGTTCGACACTGTCGGTTGATCAAGCAATGGAGGCAGCGACGGCCGCTATAGAGCGACTGAATCTAGGCGAGAGCTTCGAGTCACTTGCGTTAGAACTATCGAGTGACCAAGTGTCGGCAGAAGAAGGCGGAGACATAGGCTTTAGCGACGGTAGTGCATTCCCAAGTGAGATTGAAGAGGCGCTTGAAGGTCTTGCCGTGGGTGATACAGCCGGCCCCGTCGAGACTGAATTTGGCATACACGTGGTCAAGCTTACTGAAGACAATTCGGCGGTTTTTCAGTCATTCGATGAAGTAGCTGCGCGCATTGAGCGTGATTTAAAATCAGCGCAAGTTGAGCAATCATTTGCTGGCGCGTTGTCTGATTTATCTAATTTGGCCTTCGAATCATCGGATTTGCAGCGGCTTAGCGACGAACTCGGCCTCGATATTCTCACCAGCGGTGATTTCGATCGTAGCGGTGGTGGTGGTTTGTTCTCTGAGCCTCGCATTTTGGAGGCCGCATTTTCGGATGAAGTCATGCTCGATGGCAATAACAGCGACGTGATCGAGATCGGCGGAGAACGAGCAGTTGTTCTCAGAGTGAACACGATCACTCCAGAGGGCATTCTCCCCTTAGACGATGTAGAGCCTGAGATAGCCGTAGCTTTACGTTCGCAGATGGAGCGTGACGCAGTAACTGCGCTCGGGAACGAGCTAGCGACGCTCTTAGAGGCGGGCAGCGATACCGAACTGTTCCTTGCAGACAACGAATTGCAGTGGCGCTCAGAGGTTGCGGTCCGTCGCACTCAGAGCAATGTGAACAGAGAGATTATAGAGTCTATTTTCGCTTTACCCGCGCCTGCTAGCGGCAGCGTTTCGCGTTCGCAGTTGAGCTTAACGAATGGCACTTTTGTTATGGCAGAGCTTACCTCGGTTACCGAAGGCAGCTTTGATGCGTTGGCCGATGCAGAGAAAAGCGCGATGCGAGAGAGTGTGGTTGGCGACTTAGGCAGTAGTGAGCTGAGAGCGTTTGTCGCAAATTTGAGAGAGACTGGCGATATCGTAGTGCCAGAGCGCGATCTTGATGGCGATGCGTTCTAATTTGTTGCGAAAATCGTACTGCCTAGTCGAGTGACTAGGCAGTACTCACTTCCGCTAGTCCGCTTGCTCAAGCGATCCCATAGCGGTGGTGTTGAATCCCCCATCGACATAAAGTATTTCACCGCTTATACCTGAGGCGAGATCTGAGCAGAGAAAGCTCGCGGCGTTGCCAACTTCTTCGATAGTGACATTGCGGCGTAAAGGTGTCTGCTTGGCATTGTGTTCGAGCATCTTCCTAAAACTTTTTATCCCTGCTGCAGCGAGAGTTTTAATCGGTCCGGCCGAAATCGCATTAACGCGAATACCTTTGGGTCCTAATGCTGAGGCCATATAACGGACATTTGCTTCAAGGCTCGCTTTTGCAAGCCCCATCACATTGTAGTTAGGGAGGCTGCGCACAGCGCCAAGATAACTGAGTGTCAGCAGAGAGCCGTTGCGACCTTCCATCATCTTCGCCCCCGCCTTGGCGAGAGCAACAAGGCTGAAAGAGCTGATTTCATGTGCGAGGCTAAAGCCTGCGCGCGTGGTTACGTCTACATAATTTCCATCCAACTCATTACCTGGCGCGAAGGCAAGGCAGTGCACGATACAATCGATCCCGTCCCAATGCTTAGCCAGGTCTTCGAACAACGCATCGATCTGCTCATCACTGGTTACATCGCAAGGAAAAACCAACTCAGAATCCCAGCCGGCAGCAAATTTGACGACTCTATCGTGCAGCTTTTCACCTTGGTAGGTAAACGCGAGCTCTGCTCCTTCTCTGTGCATCGCTTCAGCAATGCCCGAGGCAATAGAAAGTTTGCTTGCAACCCCTAGTATGAGGACTTTTTTTCCGCTCATGTAACCCATGCAGCTACTCCTTATGCTGTTGTATTTGTACTTATGTTTTTGCTTGATTATGCGTCATGCATATAGTGTTTGATTATCGGCACGAGTGCCAATGCCAATAGACCGACGACAATGCTATATAGGCCTGCAGTCTGATAAACGTCCATATAGGTCTGAAGCGCGGCAGCCGGATCGACGACTTCGCCACCTACCGTCGCAGAACCTGTCATCGCTGCAATAGTGCCAGAGACGTAATTACCCGCCGCGGAAGCTAAGAACCAGCAGCCCATCATCATTCCGACCACTCCGGGGACTGAAAGGCGAGAGGTCATCGAAAGCCCAACCGGCGAGATGCAGAGCTCGCCGGTGGTATGCAAAAGGTAGAGGAGCACAATCCAGATAACGGCAACCTGGGTCGGGTCTGTTGCAAGTCCTGCACCATAAACGAGGAGCAGGAAACCGAGGCCAAGCTGAATCAGCGACAACGCAAATTTAGTCGGAGTTGAAGGCTCCCATCCGCGCCGTGCTAGCGTGATCCACAGGAAGTTGAATAGTGGCGCAAGCGTGATAATAAAAAAGGCATTGATCGATTGAAACGCAGCCGCTGGAATCTCAAAACCGAGAATAACGCGATCCACATTACGATCGGTCATGAGGCTTAACGAACTCGCTGTTTGTTCGAAAAGCGACCAGAAAATTACCTGATAACTCATTAGGAACAAGCAGACGAGCATTCGATCGCGGTCTATCGGTTCGCATTGAGTTAAAGAATAGAAGACAACTGCGCCGACCGCGAGTACCAAAGAGGTGCCAAGAAGCCCGCCGACAATCGCAGGCGACTGCATTAGTTGCCAGCAAATGAAAACCGCGAAGAGGCTAGCTGCATAGATCAACCACTCTGTACTTAGGCCAACTAGAGTCTTTCGCGCGAGTTGCTCGGGCTGCTTTGGTAGCCCTGCGTCGCCGAACAAATGCCGTCCTTTGATGAAAACGACGAGTCCCGCAAGCATGCCAATCCCAGCTGCTCCGAAGCCCCAGCTGAAGCCTTTATACTGGAGTAAAAATCCACAAATGATTGCCCCTAAGAAAGAGCCAAGATTAATTCCCATATAAAACAGGGTATAGGCTCCATCTCTGCGAGGGTCTTCGCGGTCATAAAGCGACCCGACGAGTGTTGAAATATTCCCTTTAAGAAATCCAACTCCAACGATAATCAGGCCGAGTGAAAAATAGAATATTTGAAGATAGAAGGGGTCTCTTACAATTTCACTGCCCCCCGACCCCATCCTCTCAATAGCTTGCGTGCCTTCTAGAGCCATACCCAGATGGCCTGCAACGAGTAGAATCGCGCCAAGAATGACGGCTTTACTGGCGCCCAAATAGCGGTCAGCAATAATGCCACCTAAAACGGGCGTGATATAGACGAGTGAAATATAGGAGCCGAATATTCCAGCAGCCACTTCGTCGCTGAAGAGAAAGTGCTGAGTGAGATAAAAAATGAGAAGCGCCCGCATGCCATAGTAGCTAAATCGCTCCCACATCTCGGTAAGGAAGCAGATGACTAATGCTTTCGGGTGCCCAAAAAACTCAGTGCCCGTATGGGTAGAAATCGCTGTCATAATATTCTCTTTTTATTCTTAGCTAACTGACCAATTCTAGATTAGGCGTGTTTGCTTATTTATTCTTAACATTAGCCTGTTTCGCTGACGAGCGCTTAATGGCGATTAGTCGCTATTTGTCGTACTAACTGCATTTTCTCTGGCATTGCGTAGTAGCAATCTTTGCCCCGGTTGTAGAACTTCGCCATCGCTCAAATTGTTCAACCGCACAATATCAGCCGAATATAGATTGTAGCGGCGTGCAATTGACCAAAGATTATCTCCGCGCCGAACAGTGTAACTAGTCGGTGCAATTTTACTTACATCGTTGTTCTTTATGTTGGGTGGAGAAAAGTCGCTTACCTCTCCTCGCGGGACTAGTAAGGATTCGCCAGCTATAATTCTGCTTCCGTTTAGACTGTTTGCGCGCTGCAGCACGTCAACCCGCGTACCAAATTTGCGCGCAATCGCGCCAAGTGTATCGCCAGATTTTATGCTGTAGCGATCAAACGTAATCAGTATCGATTCATCCATAGTGAGAAGGACTTTAGATAGGCGAGCGCTTTCTTTCTCAGGAAGATAAAGCTCTCTTGAATCGTCCGGGGGGGTAGCCCATTGGCGATACTGAGGGTTCAGGCTTTTAAGCGTGTTTAGGTCTATGTCTGCGAGGCGGGCAGCCAGGCTTAAGTCGATTTGTGCTGAAAGAGTGACAGGGTAGAGGTATTTTTTGTTAGCAATAGGAAGAAGTTCGACGCCATGCTCTTTAGGATTATCAACTACGAGCGCAAGGGCGAGTATTCGAGGGATATGATCACGTGTTTCTCCGCTCAGTTTAAGTTCCCAGAAACGAGAATAGCCATGATCGTTAGTTATTTTTTTTTGCTTGCGGAGAGCACGGCGTACATTACCGCTCCCAGTATTGTAGGCGGCTAGCGCAAGAAGCCAGTCCTGATCGAACTCGTCATAAAGGCTTTCTAAATAGTCGAGCGCGGCCCCGGTCGCCTTCATCGGATCTCGTCTTTCGTCTATCCACCATGTTTGCTCTAGTCCGTAACTGCGCCCAGTTGCAGAAACGAATTGCCAGAGCCCGGCGGCATTTCGATGTGAGTAAGCATCCGGATTGAATGCGCTCTCAACAAAGGGTACCAGTGCTAGCTCAAGCGGTAATCCTCGCTGCTCAACCTGTTCAATAACCTCAAAAAGAAACGGTTGAGCCCTGTCTATCACGAGGTCGAAATAATCTTGCTGTTGGCGGTATCGTTTAAGCTGCCTAGCAACGCTCGGATGTTCATAATTAACTGTGAGAGTAAAACCGTTTCTCAATCTCTCCCAAACATCTGTGGGATCTTCCGGCAAATCTCTGTCTCGCGGGGCCGGGAGAGAAGGCGTGGCTGATGCATCAGGGGTGATCTGTTCAGGCACATCGAGATCCGTATTACTTCTGACTTGCGAAGAGGGGGGCAGAGACGAACAGGAAGCTAACAAAAAGCTCAGTAATAATAATGAAATCGGGCGCATGGCCACTTCAGTTATAGTCTTGAGCTTGCTGCAGAGTGTTATCGATGAAAGGGGGGGCGATATCAAAATTCGTCTTTCCAGGCGCGCACTGCTGCGAAGGTAGCAATATCATCCGACGGCTTGACGCCTGAAAAATTTTCCGCCGAATCGATTATCTGTTGGTTAGAACAGCGAAGGAAAGGGTTGCTCGCAAGCTCTAAACCAATAGTAGTCGGGAGCGTGATTTCGCCTCGTTCTCTTAGCGCGCTGACCTGCGCTATTCTTAAATGCGTTGCTAGGTTGCCAGGCTCGCAGGCGATGGCAAACTTGAGGTTCGCTTGGGTGTATTCATGTGTGCAGTAGACCTGAGTCTCTGGGCCTAACGCGGTGAGTTTAGCGAGACTTACTGCCATCTGTGCAGGGGTGCCTTCGAAAAGGCGGCCACAGCCTCCAGCAAATAGGGTATCGCCGGAAAAAAGCCGAGCAGGTTTTCCACCCGCAGCATTTGGGCCAACAACGAATGCAATATGATCGAGTGTGTGGCCAGGCACCTCTAATACCCGCACAGTCTCGCCTAACAAGGTGAATTCATCCCCTTCTTTTACTCTATCGGTGATACCGGCAATGCTCGAATTATCGGGGCCATAAACTTTGCATGAATATTTCTCCGTCAATTCTGCGATCCCACCAGTGTGGTCGGGGTGGTGATGTGTAATAAGTATGCAGCCAAGCGTTAGGGACTGCTCTTCGATCATCTTAATCACAGGGACAGGATCGCCCGGGTCTACAACGCAGAGGGTCTTGTTATCATCACCTAGAAGGCTCCAAATGTAATTGTCGTCAAATGCGGGTAACGCCTTAATTTGGTTAATCATTTTTGGCAAGACTCTCTTTTAGTTGAGCGTAGCGCTCGTCTAGTCCGCAAGGCTTATTGCGGGTCGTTTTTCTAGCAGTGCCTATGATATAAGGATTGCCGTTGATTACAACAAAGAAGAGTGGGCATTGGTCTTTCCGCGGCAAAAGGGGGCGAGGTGGGCAGTAAATTCTCTAAGCATGCGATCAGGCGGCTCATCATCGCCGGCAAATCGCTGAGTTCAAGCAGACATCCGCAGCAGCGTTCAGATTGTGATAATCAGACTGCTTTGGCCTCTTGGTATGCGAGCGGTCTTGGCACAAGACTCATCGCCTCTGAGACGCGCAGTATTGCACCATTGCTCGAAAAGCTTTTTGGCTATCACCTTCTTTTCATAGGCGCGTGCAAAGACGCAGGCATGATTGAATCGAGCCCTATCACGCATAAAATCGTCCTCGGTAACCGAAGCGACGCAGGGGATGTCGGCAACAACGTCGGTTTGTTCTCTGACCCTCGCGCGCTCGCACTACAAAATGAGTCTATCGATGTCGTTGTTCTTCACCACGCGTTAGAATTCACGGCGTCGAGTCGCGCGGTGCTCAGAGAAGCCGTGAGGGTTTTGCGGCCCGGAGGTCATATTGTGCTCATTACTTTCCAGCCCTTGAGTTTGTGGGGGCTGAAGAGGCTACTGTATTCCGCAATACCCCTGCGTGGCGCCGAATCTAGGCAGCCCCCATGGGAGGGTAGGTTCAGACACCCTAGCCGACTGATCGATTGGCTTGGAGTGCTTGATGTGCAGGAGCTCATTAGTTTTAGCGCAATGCATGAATTCCCTCTGCAATTTTCAGAGACTGGCGTACGCCTAAAACGGCTCGCTGAAACAATGGAGAACTGGGGGCTGAAATTCAAGAGTCCATTCGGGGCAAGTAATATTATTGTCGGCATCAAGCAAAGTCGTTCGCTCACACCGAGTGCGCTTAAATGGAGACGACCACTGCCAACGCCTATTCACGGTGTACCATCGACTCTACAGGGTCATTCGAGTCAGTCTGGGGTATCATGGAAAGCCTGTTTCGATACAGATAAAATCAACGCTGACCGTGAGGACTGAATGCCCAAATACGTAGAACTTTTTACAGATGGAGCCTGCAAAGGCAATCCCGGCGTAGGCGGCTGGGGTGCGCTCATGCGTTTCGGTGAAACTGAAAAGCGACTTTTCGGCGCCGAAGCGGAGACGACCAATAATAGAATGGAGTTGATGGCAGTAATCTGTTCTCTAGAAGCGCTGACCGAGCCTTGCTCCGTGTCGATAACTACCGATTCGAAATATGTCTTACAAGGCATGACCGAATGGCTCGCCAACTGGAAGCGGCGCAATTGGCAAACCGCCGCGAAGAAACCTGTATTGAACGTTGATCTTTGGAAACGTTTAGACGCTGCCGCAGGTGGTCACCAAATCGAGTGGCACTGGGTAAAAGGCCATAGCGGACATCGAGAAAACGAAATAGCCGATGAACTCGCTAATCAGGGCATCGAAGAACTTCGCGCATCGGCTTAACGAACCTCAAGCAGGAAAAATAATGCGGCAAGTAGTGCTAGACACAGAAACAACAGGTTTAGACCCTGCACAGGGTCACCGGGTAATTGAGATCGGCTGCGTCGAAATCATCAATCGAAAGCAAACGAAACGCCACTACCATTGCTATCTTAATCCTGATCGGGATATTGACGCGGGTGCGATGGAGGTGCATGGCATAACCCCTGCGTTTCTCGCTGATAAGCCGCGTTTTTATCAGGTAGAGGCCGAATTTCTCGATTTTATAGCCGGCGCCGAACTTATCATTCATAACGCTCCCTTCGACATGGGCTTTTTAAATGCAGAGCTAAAGCGGAGCGACTCAAGTCGTGCATCTCTCGACGGTTTCTGTAACGTGCTCGATAGTTTAGTTCTCGCGCGGCAAAAGCATCCGGGGCAACGCAATAGCCTCGATGCCCTCTGTAAACGCTATGGCGTCGATAATACACAGCGTGAGCTTCACGGCGCCTTGCTCGATGCTGAAATTCTTGCAGATGTTTATCTTGTTATGACGAGTGGGCAGCGCAACTTGCTTTTAAAAGAAGAAGAAAGCTCTGAGCAAGAAGTCGAGAATAGAAGGCTCAGAACGTCCAAGAAGAGACCGGCACTCGAGGTAGTTAAGGCGAGCGCGAGTGAACTGCAAGCACATCAAGACCGACTTACCGAAATAGACTCAGAAAGTGCCAATGGCGCGCTGTGGTTAAGCCTTAATAGTAACTAAGCGGACGGTAAGGCTCACATTTTCTTAGCTCGAAGATTATAACTCTGCACACAACAGGATCAAAGATGCTCGATACTGCGCAAGAAGTTAGGCCGTTTTTTCTCACGCCTCAACACATACGATTGGAAGACACGTTTATTCTTTTCTTCGAAGGTCAGATCGTCTGCGATGGTCTTTTGACAACTTGGAGTATTGAGACCATCAATCCTGAAGTAATAATCGACGCTCAGCTCCTCCGTATTCCTCAGGAGTCAGGTTCGGATCTGGTCGCTGCATACCTCGATTCTTCACCTCTCGGTGCGCTCCCCAGTGCAGAGCTGCGATCATTACGAAGTATGCTGCTTTCAGACTCCAAAGAATTTTTTATGGGAGCAGGCGTGGCCAATCAGCTTGAAGAATGGCTGACCGGACATAAATTTTGTGGCAGCTGTGGCGGCCTAACCCAGCCGCATCCCAATGAAAGGGCGCTGGTTTGTAAGCCATGCGAACGGCACTATTATCCTCGAATCAACCCCTGCGTGATCGTCCTCGTAGTACGCGAAGATAAGATGCTGCTGGCTAAGAGCTCGCGTCATAACGCTGACTTCTATTCTTGTTTGGCCGGATTCATGGAAGTAGGGGAGTCACCTGAAGATACCGTGAAGCGCGAAGTGTTCGAAGAAGTAGGTGTCCACGTAGGCAAGATTGAGTATCTTTCCAGTCAGTCGTGGCCATTTCCGTCTCAGCTTATGCTTGGTTTCATCGCACAATACGAAAGCGGCGATATCAATCCTGAACCAAGCGAAATAGCCGATGCTCAATGGTTTGGGGCCGACGATCTTCCGAATATCCCTTCCGCACGTATAAGCGTTGCCGGAAAACTGATCTCTCATTTTCTTAATACCTAGCGATTTCGCAAACACCCTGCGATTGTTTTTTTGTCGCTTAATCATGAGGCAAACACTTGGAATACCTAATTCAATACGGCATGTTTTTGGCTAAAGCAGCGACAATCGTCGTGGCAATCGTTCTCGTAATAGGCGCCATAGCAGCGGCTGGGAGCCGTCAGCGACGGGCGAGCAAACGCGGCGAAATTGTAATCGAGCGTCTGAACGACCATTTAGAAGATCTTCACGATGCTGTGCGCGAAGAGGTTATCGATCCTGCGACTCTTAAGCTCGACAATAAGGCGCGCAGCAAGCGAGAGAAAGAAGAGGCTAAAGCCGAAACCAAGCGAGCCAAAGCAGAAGCCAAGGACAAAGCGAAAGAAAAAGCTAAGGAAAAGGCTAAGCCGAAAGACGAATCTACTCAGGGGGCAAACGCCGCTATCCCTGAGAATAAATCTTCAAACGAGGTACACCTCGATGATGCGCCAAGCAGGCGCAAGCGGGTCTATGTTTTGGACTTTGATGGGGACGTTGCTGCCGAAGAAGTCAGTTCGCTGCGTGAGGAAATTACCACCGTGCTCTCAATCGCCGAGCCCTGTGATGAGATAATTCTGAAGCTAGAAAGCCCCGGTGGCATGGTGCATGCCTATGGACTCGCGGCAAGCCAACTGCAACGAATCAAAGACGCAAAAATTCCATTAACGATTTGTGTTGATAAAGTCGCGGCAAGCGGTGGGTATATGATGGCCTGCCTCGCCGACAAACTCGTCGCAGCACCTTTTGCTATTATCGGCTCTATCGGCGTTGTGGTTCAGCTGCCTAATTTCCACAAAATTCTGAAAAAGAACGAAGTCGACTATGAGGTAATCAGCGCTGGTGAATATAAGCGTACGCTCAGCACGTTTGGTGAAATCACCGACAAAGGCCGGGCGAAAGTACAAGAAGACGTCGAAAATATTCATGAAATCTTTAAACAATGGGTTAAATCGCACCGGCCCATAGTAGACGTAAGTCGCGTGGCGACCGGCGAAACATGGGTTGGCATGCAAGCCAAGGAACGTTATTTGGTAGACGAGCTAAATACCAGCGATGACGTGTTGGTTCGCGCATGCAAAGACGCAGATGTTTTCGAGGTGAATTACAAGTTCAAGCAAACATTGCAGGACAAACTAGGCGCGGCGGTTGAGGCAGGCGTTGCTCGTGCTGCTAACAAACTACTTGCGGCTGACAGATCAAAAGACTTTCAGTGAAACCAATAATAAGAGCGCTTCTGGTCGCTAAGTCGAATTATCGTTGACTACTAAATGAGGAACAACAAGTGAGCACATATAAAGCATTCGAAGTAAGGGAAGAGACAGAGAAAAATTTTGTGGGCACGATAGTTGAGAAAAGCGCCTTAGAACTTGCTGAGGGGAGTGTTTCGATAGAGGTGTGTTATTCGTCAGTTAACTACAAAGATGCCCTGTCAGCTTCAGGCAGCAAGGCTGTCACTCGAGAATATCCACACGTGCCAGGTATTGATGCAGCTGGTACAGTTCTCGCAAGCACGGATTCGAATTTTGCCGTGGGCGATGAGGTTGTCGTCACAGGATATGATCTGGGCATGAATACTGCGGGCGGATTTGGGCAACAAGTGACCGTGCCCGGTGGGTGGGTTACTAAATTACCCGTCGGATTATCCTTGCGCGACTCTATGGTGCTCGGTACAGCAGGCCTCACTGCAGGGCTCTGCGTAAATAAGCTGTTACTCAATGGCATTACACCCGAAGCAGGGAAAGTGCTTGTAACAGGCGCTACCGGCGGTGTTGGAATCATTGCTTGTGCCTTGCTTGTGAAACTGGGCTTTGAGGTTGTAGCGAGCACGGGAAAATTAGCAGAAACAGCGAAATTGACGGCTCTCGGCGTATCGGAGGTCATCTCACGTGAGGCCTTCTCCGAAGAAAACCCAAGGCCAATGCTAAAAGAAAGCTATGCCGCTGCGGTCGATGTTGCCGGAGGGACAACGCTTGTCAACGTGATTAAAAGCCTAAGCTATGGTGGCAGTGTGGCGGCCTGTGGTTTGGTTGATAGCCCGGCGCTTAGCGCTACGGTGTTGCCGTTTATCCTGCGCGGCGTCAATCTGCTAGGTGTTGACTCCGTTGAACTGCCATTGGCCCAAAAACAGCAGGTATGGAATCTATTTGCGAACGAGTGGGCCCTTACTGATATAGATTCGCTAGCGGAGACTATCGTCCTCGCTGAATTGCCGGCTGTACTCGCTAAGGTTCTTGCCGGTGGCGCGATTGGCCGCTATGTACTCGATCTGCGCGCGTAAGACTCAACCCTCGGCGGCGATCTGATTTATCGCCGCCGAAATATAGGCTCTTGGTTCAATGCTGTGGCGGTATAGGTTGAGCTAAAGTCATCGAAAGCAGACAGACATTCATCTACGTCTTGGTCGCTACGCAGCGCAAAAGAATTGAACCCACAGCGTTCTAAAAAACAAAGTTGGTCGCGCAAGACATCGCCGATCGCTCTGATTTCTCCAGTAAAACCTAATTCCAACCGTAAACGTCGAGCGAGTGAAAATGGACGTCCGTCGCTAAACACAGGAAAGTTAAGCGCGATTAGCTGGAAGTCGGCTATTCTGTTTTCAATGCTTGCGAGGTCCTGATGAGAGTCCAACCACACCCCAATTGCACCTAACTGCGCTCTCGCCTCGTCTTCGTCGCTGAGAATGAGTTCGAGTGGCAATAAGACCTTTCGACCTCTTAATGCCGAAAACGCATCTGGGCCAGATGCTGACTGCAGAAGCGCCCATTCGTTTGGGACTGCATTTCTGTTGCGGATCAAACTGGTCATTATTGGTCCTTCTCGTAAACACGTTTTTTAAACGGATCGACGCCGATGCGCTCTACCGTATCGATAAATTTTTCGTCTGCTAAACGCCTCTCTCGGTAGACGCTTACAAGGTCTGCAACCACAGACGGTATGTCGGTTTGTGCGAAAGAAGGGCCGAGGATTTTGCCAAGCTTCGCTTCGCGTTTGGACGAACCACCGATTGAGACCTGATAGAACTCCTCGCCTTTTTTATCGACTCCAAGCACGCCTATATTGCCGACATGGTGATGTCCGCAGGCATTCATACAGCCTGAGATATTCAATGAAACCTCACCTATATCTGCTAATAGATCGCGGTCATCAAACCGGCGCTGGATCGCCTCGGCGATTGGTATCGATTTAGCGTTTGCGAGCGCACAGAAATCCCCGCCCGGACAGCAGATAATGTCGCTGAGCTTATTTAAGTTGTCCGCTTGTAACGAATCTGGAGCGAGGCTTAGATAGAGGTTGTAGAGTTCACTTTCTTCGACATCTGCGAGAATTACATTTTGCGCATGAGTCACACGAACCTCACCAAAACTGAACCGTTCTGCGAGATGAGCTAGTGCGTTAAGTTGCTCCTCGCTGACATCTCCCGGCGCGTAACCCGTCTTTTTAAAACTGATGGCTACCGCGGCGTAACCCAGTTTTTTATGCGGAGTAACATTGTGACTAAACCAACTCGCAAAGAGTACATCCCGCGCCAACGCCTCGCGCAGTGACGCAGGGTTTGGCTCTAGTGCTTTATAGGCCGGTTCTTGGAAATAGCTTTTGCAGCGTTCAATCTCGGCATCGGTGAGAGTGAGACTTCCCCCACGAAGCTGTTTCCATTCGTGCATTACTTTCTCGCGAAATGTCTCTAATCCTGTCTCCCGAACAAGTATCTTAATTCGCGCTTTATACTTGTTGTCACGACGTCCTTCTCTGTTATACACGCGAAGTATGGCTTCTAAAGCGCTGAGCAAGTCATGCCGTTCGACGAAATCAAAGACCACTTGCCCTATAACTGGCGTGCGTCCAAGGCCACCTCCTGCAAGGATCTGAAAGCCAGTCTCCCCAGCTTCATTCTTGCGAAGATAGAGACCGATATCGTGAACCTGCGTAGCCGCGTGGTCTTCTTGTGTACCACACACCGCGATTTTGAATTTGCGCGGCAGATAAGCGAATTCCGGATGAAAAGTTGACCATTGCCGAATGATTTCGCAATAAGGTCTGCTGTCTTCGATCTCATCTACTGCCACGCCAGCAAATTGATCAGTCGTCGTGTTGCGGATGCAATTGCCACTAGTTTGTATCGCATGCATTTCAACCTCAGCAAGATGAGCCAGAAGGTCGGGGACATCCTCTAATGCTGGCCAGTTGAATTGAATGTTTTGCCTAGTGGTGAAATGTCCGTACCCCTTGTCGTAATGCGAAGAAATAAAAGCGAGCTTTCTCAGTTGCCGAGCCGACAACATGCCATAGGGAACAGCGATACGGAGCATCGGCGCCAAACGCTGAACATAGAGTCCGTTTTGCAAACGCAGGGGAAGAAATTCGGCATCGGTGAGCTTGCCTTCGAGATAGCGATTCGTCTGGCTTCTAAATTGTATAACGCGTTCTTCGAGCATCGTAGCGTCATAACCGTCATATCTGTACATCGACTTTTTCCTCTACCTGCGCAGTAGTTGGTTAATCTAGGTTGGGGCCGAGCAGCCGGCTGAGCAGTGTAAAGTCTCTGCTGCTTCTAGATGCAAGGTCTTCAACCTGCTCGCCACTTATTTTTCCCACTGAGAAATAGCGTGCGTCCGGATGGCTGAAATAGTAGCCGCTTACACTTGCAGCTGGCGTCATCGCGTAGCTATCGGTGAGAGCAATGCCAATCTCCTTCTCCGCGTCGAGAAGCGAAAAGAGCGTCTCTTTCTCAGAATGCTCAGGACAAGCGGGGTAGCCCGGCGCTGGGCGAATGCCTCGATAGCGCTCGCTAATCAGCTCCTCTGTGGACAGGCTCTCGTCCGGTGCATAGGCCCAATATTCTGCCCTTACGCGGGCGTGAAGATGCTCCGCAAAGGCCTCGGCGAGTCGGTCGGCTAAGGCTTTGATCATGAGAGAGGCATAATCATTGTTGTCATCTTGATAACGCTTTGCGAGCGCTTCGGCGCCTATGCCAGCGGTGACTGCGAAACCACCTAGGTAGTCAGATTTACCCGATTCTTTGGGCGCGACAAAGTCCGCTAGACAAAGGTGAGATTGTTCGTCCTGCTTAGGCATTTGCTGACGCAAAAAATGAATATTTTTATTGTCTGCGGAGGCACCCAGATGTACATCATTGCCTACACTGTTGCCTTCCCAAAAACCAAAGACAGCTCGTGCTGTGATCAGTTTGTGTTGCACGATTTCAGTTAACATTTCTTGTGCGTCTTTAAACAAGTCCCGTGCGGCAGCGCCAACTTTTTCGTCGCTTAAAATTGCAGGGTATTTACCTGCGAGACTCCAAGTAATGAAGAACGGTGTCCAATCGATGTAGTCGATGAGTTTCTCAAGGGGGTAATCTTCGAGAACTTTTGTGCCAGTAAACGCAGGCGTTGGAGGCGTGTAGCTATCCCAATCGAGCTTCAGGCTCGCACGGTTTGCAGCGCGGTAATCAACGAGCTCCCGCTTACTCTTTCGATTAGCAGTGCGCTCACGGATCATTGCGTATTCGTTACGAAGATCGTTGGCAAAATCGGGCTTATTGGCCTCGTTCAGGAGTGTACTGACAACGTTGACACTCCTTGATGCGTCAGAGACATAGACTGTCGCATCGTTTTTGTAATGCTGCTCGATTTTTACTGCGGTGTGTGCTTTGGAGGTGGTGGCCCCTCCGATCAGTAACGGTACGTTAAAATCGAGTCTCTGCATTTCAGAGGCAACATGGACCATTTCATCGAGCGAAGGCGTGATGAGACCACTCAAGCCGATGATGTCCACATTCTCTTCGATCGCTGTCTTGAGGATTTTATCAGCGGGTACCATAACGCCGAGATCGATAATCTCGTAATTGTTGCATGCTAGAACAACACCAACGATATTCTTACCGATGTCGTGAACATCTCCCTTCACCGTTGCAAGAAGTATTTTGCCCTTTGCTTTGACCTCACCACCTTGTTTTTCGGCTTCGATATAAGGCAGGAGGTAAGCCACCGCTTGTTTCATTACGCGCGCGCTTTTAACCACTTGCGGCAAAAACATTTTGCCGCTGCCGAAGAGGTCGCCAACCTCGTTCATGCCATCCATGAGAGGGCCTTCGATGACATGAATCGGACGCTCGGCGTTCAGTCGCGCTTGCTCGGTGTCTTCCTCGATAAATTTGGTAATGCCTTTAACCAGCGCATAGGCTAAACGTTTCTCCACGTTCTGCTCTCGCCAAGCCAGGTCTTCGGTAGCGATGATGCCGCCAGTGCCGCTGTAGTTCTGAGCGACTGTCATTAATTGTTCTGTGCCATCCGCTGTTCGATTAAGCACTACGTCTTCTACAGCCTTTTTCAGGTCGGCAGGAATATCGTCATAGACGGCTAGCTGGCCGGCATTAACAATGCCCATCGTCAGGCCTGCTTTGATCGCGTGAAAGAGAAAGACTGAGTGGATGGCTTCGCGCACGAGATTATTGCCGCGAAAAGAGAAGGAGACATTACTCACCCCACCTGAAATTAGGGCGCCAGGGAGCTCTGCTTTAATGTATTTACAGGCTTCGATAAAGTCGACCGCATAGTTGTTGTGCTCATCGATACCAGTGGCAATAGCAAATATATTCGGATCGAAGATTATGTCTTCGGCTTGAAATCCTATGCTAATCAAAATGTCATAGCTGCGTTTGCAAATTTGTTTTTTGCGCGCCAATGAATCCGCCTGACCGTCTTCATCGAATGCCATGACCACGACTGCGGCGCCATAGGCGAGGCAGAGTTTTGCCTTTTCGATAAACTCGGCATCGCCTTCCTTCAAGCTAATGGAGTTGACGATTGCTTTACCTTGTATACATTTTAGGCCTTCTTCAATAATTTGCCATTTCGAGGAGTCGACCATAATCGGCACGCGGCAAATCTCGGGTTCGGCAGCCACTAACTTGAGGAAGCGCACCATAGCAGCCTCGGAATCGAGCATGCCTTCATCCATATTGATGTCGATAATCTGCGCGCCGGCGGCCACTTGCTCTCGGGCTACCTCGAGTGCTTCATCGTAATTTTCTTCTCGAATAAGTCGCGCGAAGCGTGCCGACCCGGTGACATTAGTGCGTTCGCCCACGTTGACAAAAAGGGAGTCGGCCTTGATGTTGAATGCCTCTAATCCGCCAAGCCTGCAGGCAGGCTTGATCGTCGGTATTTTACGGGGGGGGATTCCTTGAATCGCCTCTGCCATAGCTGCGATGTGTTCGGGTGACGTGCCACAGCAACCACCTACAACATTCAAAAAGCCGCTGCTGGCGAACTCTTTGATGATAGAGGCCATTTCTTCGGGGCTCTGATCGTATTCACCAAATTCATTCGGCAGACCGGCATTCGGATGGGCAGAGACATAGCATTGGGCTAGGCTCGAGGTTTCAGCGATATGCGGGCGCAATTGTTCCGCGCCGAGCGCGCAGTTGAAGCCGACAGAAAGAGGCTTGGCGTGAGCGACGGAGTTTAAAAATGCCTCCACAGTTTGCCCCGATAGCGTGCGTCCGCTTGCGTCAGTAATCGTCCCCGAAATCATGATCGGGAGATCGAGCTCAAGTTCATCTAGCACGCGATGGACTGCAAAAATCCCTGCTTTTGCATTCAATGTGTCGAATGCAGTTTCGATCATAAGGATATCGGCGCCACCGGCAATTAAGCCTCGAGCAGAGTTACTGTAATCGTCAACCAGTTCGTCGAAACTTGTGTTTCTAAACCCTGGATCGTTTACATCAGGCGAGAGCGAAGCGGTCTTGCTGGTTGGACCAATAATGCCAGCGACAAAGCGGGGCTTGTTTGGCGTGTTCTGGGTCGCTGCATCGCACGCGGCGCGTGCCAGTTTCGCTGCTTCTTCGTTAAGCTCATAAGCAAGCTCTTCGAGTCCGTAGTCTGCCTGTGATGCGCGTGTCGAATTAAACGTGTTGGTTTCAACGATATCTGCACCCGCTGCGAGATAAGACGCGTGTATCTCTGTGATAATTTCGGGTGATGTGAGTGTAAGAAGGTCATTGTTTCCCGCCAGAAGTTGCGATGTTGACGCAAATCGCTCTCCGCGGAAATTAGACTCAACCAACTGATAGCCCTGAATCATCGTACCCATTGCGCCATCAAGTAGGAGGATGCGCTGGGTGAGGGCGGCGCGCAGCGCGGCCACTCGTTGAGTACGGGTAAGTTGTTCTGTCATGCCGGTGCCTTTGAGCTATTTCTAGCCCGTTAATCAGTGAGAGTATAGGGTAATTATCTAGGCTACCTAGAGGGCTGCATATTCTACCAAAGTCCTTTGATGTGGGCATAGCACTATAACCAAGTAATACACTTGGTTATTCTATTTTTAGCCTGTTTACAGTAGACTTAAACTCATACTTAAGGAGTAAAGATCAGTATGAGCACCAATTTGATTACGATAACCGCACCCGCTCAGGCCTATCTGGCTGAACTGCTTAAAAAACAAGACACCGAGGGAGTGTCGGTCCGTGTTTTCATTCTCGATGCAGGGACGCCGAAAGCGGAGACGTGTATCTCTTTCTGTCGGCCTGGCGAAGAAAAAGAAGAAGACTCAATTCAGCAGTGCGAAGGCTTCAAGGCGTATATCGACGAGCCTAGCATCCCATTCCTCGAAGAGGCGGTGGTGGATTATTCGAAAGATGCGATGGGTGGGCAGCTGACAATTAAAGCGCCTAATTCGCGGCTACCAAAGATAACCGACGAAAGCTCGCTCCCAGATCGCATTAACTACGTGCTCTATAACGAGATTAATCCTGGGCTCGCGGCGCATGGCGGTAATGTGACGCTCGAGGAGCTCTATGACGATAACATTGCCGTATTACGCTTCGGCGGCGGATGTCAGGGTTGCGGCATGGTCGATGTGACACTTAAAGAAGGGGTCGAGAAGACGCTACTGCAGCAGATACCTCAGTTGAAAGAGGTGCGTGACGTGACGGATCATTCTCAGCGCGAGAATGCCTACTTTAATTAATTCTCATAACACACTGATTTTATTGATTATAAGCGGCCTCTAGCAAACCGTAGAGGCTGTCTTTAAAGGTCGGGGACGCGGCATCCAGTGTCGCCATCACCTCGACTAGCACTTCGTTATCTTCGCGCCCATTCCACATTTTTTTGTAGGTTCCGTCTTGATACCCATGGTCTTGACGAAAGAAATTAAGCACGTTCTTGCTCACGTATTGCTTATAAAGCTCATGCCAATCGAGCGAGCAACCGCGCATTATCGCAGCAAACAAGCCCAATTCGATCCTTCCTGCAGCAGACGTACCAATAAAGGTTTGGAGTAATTCAAGTAAATCGAACTCGCCAAAAGTGTACTCTTGCCCATCGAAATTTAGCGCGTCGGCTGCGCTCTGCCGCGCATAGGTCGTTTCGAGATAAGTTCTCGCTTTTTCTTCATCGCCGCCATTTCTCAGCAAAATTTCCGACAAGAGGAAATGCCAGATATCAACCAACTCCATCTGCAACTGACTTAGATCGCAATGCTGCTGCTTCCACCATTTCCACCCATGGTGCTCGATTGCTTCTGCGGCTTCGATAACCACGGCGCGAAGGTAGGGGTATTTTGCTTCTGTCCAGTTGGGGTCAACACGGAAATTCATTCCGGCTTGGAGTTGAAACATAGTGTTGAGTTGAGTTGAACTGAGCATAATTACTGACAATATCCTTCGAAGGGCGGCAGGCGTCTGCCGATAGCGTGCTGTGATTAATTTTCTGCGGAATAGATTACTAAGCGCTTTGTCCGTCGCCCTTAATCTGATTGGCAAGTGAGGAAAGCATTTCACAACGGCTAGCACGCATGTCGGTATAGGATTGGTATGCGGCCATCGATTCCTCGTCGGAGGTTGCCGCATGCGCAAGCTCTGCTAACCAAGTGTCGAGGACCTTGATTTCTTGGTTCAGCTGCGCGGTCGCTTCTGCGATCAGCGCGTCATCGATACCGTCGCTTGCGTCGTGATTCTTGTTCATGCAGAGTTCCTAGCGCCAATGCCCTTAGACTTTCTGTTGAGTGAGTTAGACTATTAACCCTACAGACTTCTTTTTGTCGGCAGCTTTGGGATACGTGGTAGCTATTTTTATCCAAGTACTTCATTAACGTCATTTGCTGCGACGGATACGGTCGCCTTCCGCTACATTGGCATAGACAGATATACGCGTCAAGACGCGCTAATTATCTCGGTTCTGGCTTTCTTTTGGCTTTTTTTGCAGATGAGGCTTGACTACAAAGCTCTAGCTCCCTAGAATTCCGCTCGTTCTGATTTGGCGCACCTAGCCATACAGATTGTCCCCTTCGTCTAGAGGCCTAGGACACCTGGTTTTCATCCAGGCAACAGGGGTTCGAAACCCCTAGGGGACGCCAATTTCGAAAAGCCCAGCTATGCTGGGCTTTTTTCGTTGCGCAACCGGAAAATGGGAAACTGACTTTTCGAAGGGGCTCACTCAGCATGACCACTGCAATCGCGATCAAAGATCTGACAAAAACCTACGCCAATGGATTCGAAGCGCTCAAAGGAATTAGTCTAGAGGTAGAGCAGGGCGACTTTTTCGCGCTACTCGGTCCTAACGGAGCGGGCAAATCAACGACCATTGGTGTGCTGTCTACCCTAGTCAAAAAATCTGGCGGTATCGTGGAGATTTTTGGCAAAAACGTCGACTCACATGTTTACGAAACCAAATTAGACCTTGGCGTTGTGCCTCAAGAAATCAATTTTAGTCAGTTCGAGCGCGTCAAGGATATCGTGATGACGCAGGCAGGTTACTACGGCATGCCGCGCTCGCTGGCTGCAGAGCGCTGTGAAAAATACCTGCGCAAGTTAGACCTCTGGGATAAGCGTAACGACCGCTCAAGGACCCTATCCGGCGGTATGAAACGGCGCCTGATGATTGCGCGCGCCCTCGTTCACGAGCCCAAACTTCTTATCCTAGACGAGCCTACCGCAGGTGTAGATATCGAGCTTCGGCGCTCGATGTGGGAGTTTTTAACTGAGTTAAACGAATCGGGTACTACTATTATTCTTACGACTCATTATCTCGAAGAAGCCGAGCAGCTTTGCCGCAATATCGCTATTATCGACCACGGGCGCATTGTGGAAAATACGAGTATGCGTGCTTTGCTCAAGGCTTTAGACAAACAAACTTATATCGTCGAACTTGCAACGCCAATCGAGTCTTTGCCGAATTGGGGCGACGCGCCCGTGAGCGCAACGCTAATTGATGCTCACTCATTCGAAATCACAGTGGCGGCGACACTAACCATGAGCGGATTGTTCAAGCTCTTTCTGGATCGTAGCATCCAAGTCAGTGCGCTACGCAGCAAAAGCAATCGCTTAGAGCAGTTGTTTTTGAGTCGATTGGACAATGCCCGAGGAGAGTCGGCAGATGTTTAAGAATCACAAATACATTGCGTTCGAAACCATTGTCATCAAAGAAGTACGAAGATTTACACGGATCTGGCTACAAACTTTAGTGCCGCCGGCAATTACTATCTCGCTCTACTTCGTCATTTTCGGCAATTTGGTCGGTAGCCGCATTGGAGATATGGGCGGCTTCGATTACATGGAATTCATTATTCCAGGCCTGATCATGATGGCGGTAATTCAGAACTCCTATTCGAATGTTGTCTCCTCATTCTTTAGTCACAAATTTCAGCGCAGTGTCGAAGAGGTGCTCGTCTCGCCGGTACCCAATTCGATCATTCTTTGCGGTTTTATCGTCGGAGGTATGGTGCGCGGGCTGTTAGTTGGCGCTATTGTCACTGGTATGGCGCTGTTTTTTGTTGACCTCCAGATTCAGCATCCGCTGATTACAATTACCGTGATCTTGCTGACGGCCACTGTGTTTTCACTTGCAGGCTTTATTAACGCGCTTTTCGCGAACAGCTTCGATGACATCTCGATTATCCCAACCTTTGTACTTACACCATTAATTTATCTGGGCGGTGTATTTTATTCATCGGCTTTATTGCCTCCATTCTGGCAATCGGTGTCTGCGTTGAATCCTATTTTTTACATGGTGAACACTTTCCGCTATGGATTTTTAGGCGTTTCAGATGTGCCTATCGGGGCAGCGTTTTTTATTCTAATTCTCTTCAGTGTGGTGTTGTTTGGCAGCTGTCTTTGGCTGCTAAACCGTGGCACTGGGTTAAGGAGCTAGAATTATGGCGCATGATTCTAAGTCGGTTACCAACCCGCTTGGCGAAACACTGGCGAGCCCCGCAGCGTATGCGCCTGAAATTTTGTTTCCGATACCTCGAGCACCTGCTCGGGAAGCCATTGGGTTTTCGCCGCAGCTAGCCATGTTCGGCTTCGATCACTGGCAGGCTTTCGAATTATCCTGGCTGGATTCGAGTGGAAAACCCAGTGTCGCTGTCGCTGAATTGTTTTTTGATTGCCGTTCTCCTGCCATAGTTGAGTCGAAATCTCTTAAGCTTTATCTGAATTCGTTTAATCACGAGAGAATGGCGTCGACTGAGTTGCTAGCCTCTACGATCAAAGCGGATCTCGAACAGGCGAGCGGTAATGTTGTGAATGTGCTACTGCACTCGCTCGGCGAGTATCGTGCACTGATGGCGAAAAATTTCGCACCCGGGCTGCAGGACAATAGGACAGTGGTTGCTTTAGATCGTTTGCCCATAATTGACAATGTCGCGCCGCTCGACGCATCTGTCATTGAATTTATTCGCCTCGATAAGGCGCCAAACGCCTTATCTGCTAATAAGGAGACGCGTTACACCAGCGATCTCTTTCGCTCCAACTGCCCAGTCACCAATCAACCCGATTGGGCGAGTCTTGAAATTAAAGTCACTGGCATCGAGATCGAAGGCGCGAGCCTGCTGAGTTATCTTTGCTCGTTCCGGGAGCACCAGGGATACCATGAAGAATGCGCTGAGCGAATATTCGTTGCTTTGAGCAATCACTGTCGCCCTGACTCGCTGCAAGTTTCGATGAATTATCTGCGACGTGGCGGTTTAGACATCAACGTCTATCGCGCAAGCGAAGCAATTACGCACGCCGATAGGCTCGCGCGTGATGTCAGGCAATAAAACATAAGCGCGCTATGGATGTTTGCCGCCTTGTAATCTAAGTGGCCCTAAGCTAGAGTGCGCGCCGTAAGTTTTACCCCGGTGAGGTGTCCGAGTGGCTGAAGGAGCACGCCTGGAAAGTGTGTAAGTCGAAAGGCTTCGAGGGTTCGAATCCCTCTCTCACCGCCAAATTTTAATGCCCCTGAAACAAGCTGAAAAGTTAGATTTTCTGGCTTCATTCCCCCCAATGGATTCCTAAGGTAGTATCGAGGTAGTTTTTCTCGACACACCAAGGACAATCCATGAAAACCCCATTACTGCTTGCCCCTTTAGTTGTTTGCCTCGGTGTTAGCGTCGCTGGCAGCGCCTTTTCTGCCGATTGGCCGAGCTATGGCGGTGACAACGGATCACAAAAATACTCGACACTAGATCAGGTTAACGCCTCAAACGTCGCCGACTTGGTTACGGCATGGTCTTGGGAGAGCCCAGATAATGCCACTGTTGCCGATAATATTGCGCAACAAAACTACAGGGCAGTGCCGGCAGGCTTTAAGGCAACACCTATTGTGATAGAGGGTGTCATGTATGTGCCTAGCTCATTCGGACGAGTCGTCGCGCTAGATGCGGCGTCGGGCGAGGAGAAATGGGTTTTTGATACTGAGGCTTGGTCTAGTGGTAGGCCTGCAAATCTTGGTTACAACTCGCGCGGAGTCGGTTACTGGTCAAGCGAAGACAAACAGCGCATCTTCTTCGCAACCAACGATGCTAATCTGTGGTCTATCGACGCCTTGACAGGCTTGCCCGACAGCAGTTTCGGCGACGGGGGCAAGATCGATTTGTCCTTGGGTCTTGGGCGTGAAATAGATAAGCGCCAATATGGCGTCGTCTCGCCGCCACTCGTGACCAACGATATAGTTGTTGTTAATTCCATAATCAATGACGGACCAACCACAAAGGAAATGCCACCTGGCAACGTGAGAGGATTTGATCCACGCACAGGTGATATTGTGTGGATGTTCGAGACGATTCCTCAGGCAGGTGCGTTTGGCAACGAGACTTGGGAAAACGGATCATGGGAATACACCGGTAATACCAATTCTTGGACCATTATGAGCGCCGACGACGAACTCGGCATTGTGTATCTGCCCATTGGCACCCCGACGAATGACTGGTACGGCGGTTTGCGCCATGGCGATAACCTATTTGCAGAAAGCTTAGTCGCTGTGGAGGCGAAAACTGGCAAGCGCTTGTGGCATTTCCAGATGGTGCACCATGGCGTCTGGGATTACGATCTCCCTGCTGCGCCAACGCTTGTCGACCTGACCGTAGAAGGTAAGAAAATCAAAGCGGTTGCTCAAATCTCAAAGCAGGGGTTCACCTATGTATTCGATCGCGTCACTGGCGACCCTGTGTGGCCTATTATCGAAACCCCTGTGCCGCAGAGCAGCGTGCCTGGTGAAAAGCTTTCTTTAACTCAGCCCATCCCAACTAAACCGCCAGCGTTTGAACTACAAGGGCTCTCTGATGACACACTCGTCAACTTTACGCCTGAGTTACGTCGCGAAGCAGAACAACTCATAGAGCAATTTGACTCAGGGCCACTTTTCACGCCGCCGTCACTGAGGGGGACTATCAATATACCAGGCTGGGGTGGTGGCGGCTGGTGGACCGGCGCCGCATTCGACCCCGACAGTGGGCTTTTCTATATACCTAGCGCCACAATACCGATTGTCGTCCAACTGCAAGAAGCAGATCCTGAAAAATCAAATCTGCGCTACGTTCGTGGCGGAGCAATGAATGTTGGCGGTCCGCAGGGCCTTCCGCTTACAAAACCACCCTATGGCCGTATTGTCGCTACAAACCTTAATAGCGGTGAGCAAGAATGGATGATCCCGCATGGCGAGGGTATTCGGCAAAAGATTATAGACATGGGTATTTTGGATCCCGGGCCGGTCGGTGGCCCCAGCAGGACTGGTCCGCTCCTCACGAAAACGCTGCTTTTTGTGGCGCAAGTGGATAACGGCCGCAACCTTCTGCGCGCGTTCGATAAAGCGACGGGCGCGGTAGTTCATGAGATTGAACTCCCGTTGCCGCCGCAAGGGTCGCCGATGACCTACGCGGTCAAGGGTCAGCAATACTTGTCAATCGCCATAGGTGGCGGGCCAGACAGCAGATTATTCACACTCTCGTTGCCTGAGTAAGAGGGAAGCTGTGGTTTTAAGGCGAGAGCATGTTAAACTTCCCGCTGGTATCTCTTGTCGGTCCCCGCGCAATGATAAGTTATAAACCCCGCCAGGCCCGGAAGGGAGCAACGGTAGTAGCTGACTCATGTGCCGTGGTGTGGCTGGCGAGAGATGCCTCTGAATATTCTTGCTGTAAAGCTAAGCAAACTCAACGTCAGATGGAAGTCGCTCCGTGAGCTATCAAGTTCTTGCTCGTAAGTATCGACCCGCTGTGTTCGCTGAGGTCGCAGGACAAGCCCATGTCCTCAAATCTCTAATCAACGCGCTCGACAATCAACGACTTCATCATGCTTATCTGCTCACCGGAACACGCGGTGTCGGCAAGACTACCTTGGCACGCATATTGGCGCGCTGCCTAAACTGTGAAGTTGGTGTTAGCTCTGAGCCTTGCGGCGAATGTGATGCCTGTAGAGAGATCGCCGAAGGGCGCTTTATAGATCTTATCGAAGTTGATGCGGCCTCACGCACAAAGGTCGAAGACACGCGTGAATTACTCGAAAACGTACAATACTTGCCAAGCCGCGGGCGCTATAAGGTTTACCTTATCGATGAAGTGCATATGTTATCGACACACAGCTTCAATGCGTTACTCAAGACGCTTGAAGAGCCTCCCGAACACGTAAAGTTTTTACTTGCCACGACAGATCCTCAAAAGCTTCCGATTACTGTTCTTTCGCGCTGTCTACAATTTAATCTTAAGAATCTCGCGCCTTCACTTATTGCTGAATTTGTTGCCGATATCCTGGTTAAAGAAAATGTACCTTCCGAAAGCGACGCCTTATGGCAGATTGCCATGGCTGCCTCAGGCAGCATGCGAGATGCGCTGACCCTAACCGATCAAGCCATCTCTTACTGCGAGGGAAGCGTTCTCACAGCCGGCGTGACCGAAATGCTCGGCGTACCTCCCCAGCACCAGATCACTCGTCTCTTGGAGGCAATGGCCTCTCGCGACGTTAGTCTCATTGTCGAGTTGGTGCAGCTTATCGGCGAGCAAACTCCGGATTACCAACACACACTCGATGCGCTTTTATCCATGCTGCATCGCATCGCGCTGGCTCAGATTGCACCCGACACAGTCGACAACAGCGTAGGAGATCTCGAAAAAGTCGTCGAACTTGCGTCGCAGTTAACGGCCGAAGACGTGCAGCTCTATTATCAAATTGGCACCAAAGGCCGCGAGGACCTCAAGCTCGCTGTCGAAATGCGGAGCGCGTTCGAAATGGTCCTGCTGCGTATGCTGGTTTTTTCCCCGAATTACACAGCACCCAAGCCTGCTATCGCCGCTGTAAAGAGTAGCGATTCTGAGGCTAACGAAAAAAAAAAGTCTCCGCTAGCGAGCGCGCTACAGACTAACCCTGCCTCCGAGGTTCAGGTGCCTCCTCGCGACATTACACATCACGCAGGCAGTGTCCCAGAACAAGACCAAGAATCTCAGCACGAAGCGGTGGCCTATTCGGCAGAGGGCAACGATCAGATGACCCCATCTAACTGGGTTAATGTTTACCCAAAGCTCCAGCTCACCGGAATTTCCGCTAACATTATGGCGAACTGTGAGTTAGTGAGTGCAACGGATGACGCCATTGAGTTTCTCTTAGGCGAGGCGCACAGCGCTGTATTTAACGATGACGCACCTGCGAAGGTTGAGCCGGCTTTCGAAAAGTTCCTTGGTAAGAAGGTCGCTATTCGGATCTCAATAGGCACCACGCGTAGCGAGACCCCTGCAGCACGAAAGATCCGTATTAATCAAGAGCTGCAAGCCAAACGAGTTAGCGATTTTGAAAACGATTCGATGGTTCTCGAACTCCAAAAGAAATTTGGCGGCAAAGTAGTTGTCGAAAGCATCGTTGAAAACAACGTTGTAAGTAGAGTCGAGAGCGCTGCTGAAAGCGGGCACGGTCAGGTTTAACGACCTGCTATCTGGCGCCAGTGCCATTTGCGCCGCCACTAAGTTAGGATATAAAAGATGACCGATCTCAACGAACTGATGAAGCAAGCGAAACTGATGCAAGAGAAGTTTCAAACCGCTCAGGAAACTGCAGCGAAGGCGGTGGTCGAAGGCGTCGCTGGCGCGGGACTCGTCCGTGTCGAAATGACTGGCAGGTATCAAGTCAATAACGTCAAAATCGATGAGACACTCTTGTCAGAAGAAATTAGTGTGATCGAGGATCTGCTCGCCGCTGCTGTAAATTCTGCCGTAGCGAAAGTAGCAGAAGCGAGCAAAGGCTCGCTAAGTGATCTGGCGGGTGGAATCACATTGCCCGACGGCTTCAAAATGCCTTTCTAGCAAAGAATAGCGCCTGTGTATGGCTATACTTGTTTCCGTATTGCTCCACACACAAGTAGTAACGAGTTTGGCAACTAATAATTAGGAATACGCGGTGAACCTCAGCCCACTTATCGATGAATTAATTGATGCGTTTCGCTGCTTGCCCGGAGTCGGACCAAAATCCGCTCAGCGAATGGCCTTGCAACTTCT
>LICD01000003.1 GCA_001438145.1 OM182 bacterium BACL3 MAG-120619-bin3
TCTCGTGGCGTGAGCATCGGCTCGCTAGCCAAACCGCATGGCGCTGGCGGCGTCCGAATCGGTTGGATGGTCAGTCAAGACACTGCGCTGCTAACACGGGCGGTGGAGATTCGTCGCACTTTGTCAGTCTGTTCGGGTACCACCGACGAATGGCTAGCACGACTGATACTCGAGCACTCGCAGCCGCTGCGCGCAGCCTCGTTGCAACGGCTAAAGCACCATGTTGGGATAATCGAAGAATCCTTGCCCGCCCTAGACGGCAGGCTGACATGGACGCGACCCGAAGCAGGCTGTGTGGCCTTTCCGCTTATCGCTTTGGGAGACGGCTTCGATCAGCGCTGTCTCAGCGAGACTGGGATCATGCTGATCCCACAGCGTTGTTTCGTTGGTTGCGCTGAGGCAGGTCGCGAAGGTGCTCAGAAGACACTAGCCGGCGGGATTCGTCTTGGCTATGGCCTCGCCGACTTCCCTGAGACTTGGGCGCGTTTTGTTGAGTTTCTTGCCCACGCCTGAGCGCTAACACCGTTTACTCGACGAAGGCGCGCTCGATTACGTAATGCGCCTGAATGCCGTGGCGAGACTCTTTAAAGCCCCACGCTTCGATAATGGCACACGTGTCTTTCAGCATAGATGGGCTGCCGCAAATCATAAAACGGTCATCGTCGAGGTTTGGCATAGGTAAGCCAATGTCGTCGAACAGCTTCCCGCTAGACATGGCATCGGTAAGCCGGCCCTGTGTGCGAAACGCTTCGCGCGTAACGGTGGGATAATAGATAAGCTTCTCGCGCACGTCCTCACCGAAGAACTCGTTATTGGGGAGTGTCGCACTGATGAACTCTTCGTAGGCAAGCTCCGACACCTCGCGCACGCCGTGCGTAAGAATAATTTTGTCGTAACGCTCGTATGCCTCGGGGTCTTGAATAATGCTCATGAAAGGCGCGAGACCGGTGCCGGTGCTCACGAGATAGAGGTTGCGGCCAGGCAGCAGATGATCGACGACGAGCGTGCCGGTAGGTTTGCTGCTAACCAAAAGCTCATCGCCCACCTGAATATTCTGCAGACGCGAGGTCAGTGGGCCGTCTTGAACCTTAATACTGAAGAATTCGAGTTCCTCATCGTAGTTAGGGCTAGCGATGCTGTAGGCGCGCATAAGCGGCTTGCCGTCGACGTGCATGCCAATCATGACGAAATGGCCGTTCTCAAATTTCAGTCCCGCGTCGCGCGTGGTCTTAAAGCTGAAAAGCGAGTCGTTCCAATGGTGGACGGCGGTAACGCGTTGCGTGGTGATGGCGGCCAACTGTCTAGCTCCTGCAAGGGGTTTTAGATCGGTTAATTCGAATACGAGCGTTAGTACTTGTGAGATTCAAACCAAATAGCGATCATGCACCGCTAAATCGTAAGTGAAGCCCCGAAATCGAAAGAGTGCGGATTATAGGGGCTATCTGCTAGTCCTGCAAAAACCAATAGTGAGGGTTCTTATAACCTATCGGAATATGAGCATCGAAGGGCTCGTCAGCGATAGGATCTGAATCTTAAAGATGCAACAAAAAGGGAAAACCATGATCGCTTCAGATGGGCCGGGCGCACAGTCGCGCCGAGTTCGCCTCGCTCAGTTTCTAGTCAATTGGCGACTTTTACTCTCTTTGGTTTCGGTTGCGTTCTGCATTCTGCTCGCCGCGGTCATACCACAAAGCCAGTTCGATACGTCGCTTGACGCTCTTCTCACCAAAAGCGACCCTTTCCTGCCTGAAGTTGAAGCGCTGGAAGCGCAATTTCCGACCACGCTCGAAGTACGCTTTGCACTGACAGCACCGCCGAATGCGACCGTATTCGATCGCCGCGTCATCGATGCACTTAGCGACCTCAAAAAGCGCTACACCGAAATCCCCTACGCCGCGCGCCTAAGTTCGCTTCTGGATTTTTATTCGCCCGAAAGCCAAACACGCTTGTTTCAGTTTTCGATAGACCGCTACAGCCAGGAGGAGCTCGATGCCTTACTCCAGCCCGCACTCAATGACCGCCTCCTCACCAACAGCCTGCTCACCGGCGAAGGTCAGCTTACTTTCGCCGTTGTCGCGCTGAGCGTCGATGAGCTTGCGGGAGAAGCGCGCGAACGAACCGCGCTAGCTATTCAGGAGTTGCGCGACTCGCTGCGCAACGCGCATCCAGACATCGGCTTCTATGCGATGAGCGACGTGATCCTTCAACAATCGAGCCAAAAGGCAATGCTAGATGATTTGTCACAGCTTCTTCCGTTTGTCATCATTCTCTGTGTGCTAGTTATCTGTTTCTGCTTCCGCTCCATTCGTTTCGGCGCAGGCATCCTCACGCACACGCTCGCCACATGCCTCTGCACGCTCGGGTTTCTCGCCTACACCGGCTTTAGTTTTAATAGTATCTCGGTAATCGCACCGCTCATTGTCGTTATCATCGCCGTTGCCAACAGCGTCCATATTATCTCGCTGTTTCGACAAAGCCTCGAGAACGGCGCGAGCAAAAAAGACTCAATGATCGCAAGCCTTGTGCATAATGTGGTTCCTATTTCGCTCGCTGCGCTAACCACCGCAATCGGTTTCGTGTCGCTCCTGCTCTGCTCTTCACCGGCTATTAAGGGCTTCGGCATCATCGTTGGAATCGGCATTGGATTTGGCTTCGTCCTCACACTCACTTTTTTGCCTGCACTGCTTATGCTGCTTGCCCCCAAGGTCGAGGTGATCGCTGAGGGAGGTGAACGACCTTCTTCGCTGCTCACCGAGGTCGTCACTCTTGGAAAGCGCTATGACCGCCCGATATTCTGGGGTTGCTCACTGCTCGCAGTCGTGACACTGGCACTCCTACCGCTTAACGAATCCGACTTTAACCGCCTCGACTTTCTTGGCGGCGACCCCGAACTGTCGAGCTACTACGATATTGTCGGCGAGAGCATCAACCGAGGTCCGCTTCTTACCTACGGCGTGCAAACTAATAAAATTGACGGCGCCGTAGATCCCGACTTTCTCGCTCGACTCGACGACTATTTTAGCTGGGCGCAACAGTTAGCGGGGGTCGAATCTATCGCGAGTATCATCGACATTGCCCGCGCCGTGAACCGAGCGCAGCATCAGGACAACCCTGAGTTTTATCGCATACCGGAGGACACCGACGCGGTGGCGAATTCGTTGCTTGCCTACCAAGTGGTGCAGAGCGACGACTTTCCGCTTAAAGACTTCATCACCGAAGACTTTGCGCTAACACGCTTCTTTCTCAACGCCACGCCATCGACTAATAAAGAATTATTGGCAACCGATGCACTTTTAAGCGAAGAGTTTGCACGTCGTTTCCCCGAGGCGCAGCTGATGCATGGGTCGACTTTGCTGCTGTTCTCGCGCATGGACGAACTGGTCACGGTTGAATTGCTGCAGGGCTATTCGCTTAGTCTGCTGCTCATCACGCTCTGCCTCATAGTCGGCTTGCGCAGTGTTAAGTTCGGTCTCTTGAGCATTATTCCTAACCTGTTGCCCGCAACAATCGTCTTCGGGATTTGGGCCATTACCGTGGGCCAAATAAACCCATTCGTTATGATGTTGTTCAGCATCAGCATTGGGCTTGTAGTCGACGACAGCGTGCATCTGCTAAGCCACTATTTACAGCGGCGACGCGAGGGCATTGAAGGAGAGGTGGCGATGAACGAGGCGATCCTAACAGCCGGCCCTGCCTTGAGTATCACAACGCTCGTTTTGGCGATTGGGGCGACAATATTGATTTGGGCAAACACGCTTTATTTTCAGCAAGCAGCGCAGCTCCTCGTGCCGATTGTCGTGTTGGCATTGGTGCTAGATTTATTCTACCTGCCAGCTATTTTACGCAGGTTCGCACCCACTATTTCCTAAGCGCAACAGGACTTCAGCCTAGAAAGGCCCGCATCTACAGCCACAAAAAAGCCCGACCCTCTTTCGAGCGTCGGGCTTTCTTTGGCACAAACTCTCTGCTGCGAATGCTAAGCCCTAACTAAGGCTGCGCAAGCAGGAATTAGTCCCCGCCTTGATCGATATACTTCCAGTTAACCGCACCGAAGAACATCTCATCCCAGCTTTGCTGACCCCAAGGCACATCGCGCTCTGGATCTGGATTAGCAGGGTTCTGCGCCGAGTTATCAAACGCACCAACCGCTGTAATCTTCGTGCCCGCCGGGACGAACTTGGGTTCTTCGTAGGTGTAGCTGAGCTGCCACGCGTAGTTGTACTGCGCGATGTTAATCAGCTCTTCCTGCGTGCCGTCTGGATAGTCAGCATAGAAACGCATGTATTTACCGCGGAAATGCATATGCGGTAAAAAGCTCTGAATTTTCGCATCTTTCTTAATCATGATAGATGCAGTTTGTTCAAAAGCTGGATCGTTAGCTGGTATCGTCGTCCACGTGTTGGGGAAGATACACGCGCATTGGCCTGACATACGCTCTTCGGGAATTTCGCCTTCGGGATAGAACCAGAGGCCAATTTCACTCTCATCAACCGTTTCGCGACCGGTAGTCGTGTAGTGGAGATTGAGATTGAGTACAGAGCCGGCCTTAAGCAGACCGCCTGTATTCGGGGGCATCATCCGGGGTGTAGCGCCAGGAATATAAGCTGAGATACTAGCCTTGTCTGGATTACCGCTGCCTAGGAAGCCGCCGCGAGTCTCGCCGGGGAAATCGAGTCTGTTAATTGTGTGATGAAGCACAGTGCGGTCACCCGCAATGTATTGACTGCCGCGTAACCAGCGATCTTCAGGAATATCGATGGTGACAGCTACATCGCGATAATCGAGAGTTCCTGTGGCAGGCACTGACTGAGCGGGCACCTTGATAATGTAGTCTGGCTGACCGAAGGCCCACTTCGTCTCAGGCCACGTGAGTTCGGCTAGTGGATCGTTTGCGTCGTCTTTCGGAGCGCCCGCTTCAACCCACGCGATGATATTGCGCACTTCTTGATCTTCGATCAGCATGTCATTAATGAACTCGCCAATATGGCCGTCGATCTGACCCGGCGGCATACGCTTGGTCATTAAGACTTCGCGAATCATCGGCGACCAGCCTTTAACCATAGTGTGGCTGTCCATTGCGAAAGGCGCGATGCCGCCCTCGCGGTGGCAAGAAGCGCAGTTCTCAGCGAGAATCGGCGCGATATCTTGCGAGTAAGAAGGCACGCTCGCCATCTGCTCATAGCTCACCATTGCACCAGTAGTCTCGGTCATCGCAACGCTTACCGCTTCGCCAGCGAGAATTTCGTCGATCGCCGCCTGCGCGCCTTCAAGGCTGCCACGGTATTCAACTTCGAATGAACTTGGGCTAAACAGCACCACTTCGCCCGTTCGTTCAATACCTAGCTCTTCGGAAATCACCCGCGCATCGTCCATCAAGACAGGGATATCGACGCCATATTCGGCGAGCTTGGCCTGCACGGCGGTGCGGTTGCGCTTACCCATTGGGTTGATCATGAAAAATTCGACGCCGGCGTCTTCGTAACTCGCCTTGAGCTGCGCAAAGTCGGCAACGGCTGCCGCTGTTGCGGCGCTATCGTTTGCCTGCACCAGCAGCGCGATGGTTTTATGATCGTCATACCAGCTCATGGAATGGTGATAGCCGTCTTGATCGAGGAGCGAGAAATCGCCCACGCGATCGGCGGCAAATACCGCACCCGGCAATGCACTCGCTAATCCCGCTGCGGCGACTGCTGCAGCGACGCATAAATTTGATTTCATCACGTCTGACTCCTGTCCTGAATACTGGCCGCAATGCTTTGCGGTACAAGGAAAAAATTGTTTTAAATCAGTTTGCTAACCTGCGAATTTACGAACTAACAGAGGCTAAGTCAATACTGCAATCTGTGACAAATCTAGCCGGCCGAACGCAGCAGCGCCCTGAGTGGCTCGAATAGCGCTGCATTCGCGACTACGATGTCATGACTGCAAAATTGCGGGTCATCGCCTTCGGGTACGTCGCCGAAGTGGCCATAGACCGCTCCCGCCTCTTTTGCAATAAGCTGCGCCGCCGCGTAGTCCCAGACGCTCAGGCTCTCGTAATAGCCGTCTAGCCTTCCTGCGGCGACGAAACAGATATCCAGCGCAGCAGAGCCTAAGCGCCGAATATCTGCGCACTCAGCCAAAATGACGCTCAGGCGTTTAATCATCGGCTCGAGGCCAGTTTTAACATACGGAAAGCCCGTCGCGATTATGGCTCTGTCGAGTCGAGACTCCTGCGCAACATTTATCGGCGAGCCATTTAACGTTGCTCCGCCCCCGCGCTGTGCGGCGAACAACTCGTCACTAAAGGGATTGAACACAACACCGTGCTGAATCAGACCGCCGTCAACAAAAGCGATAGAGACGCCGGACTGATTGAGCCCGTGCGCATAGTTCACCGTGCCGTCAATCGGGTCGATAATCCAGAGCGGGCCTTCTATGTCCTCGACTCGGCCTAAGTCTGGGGAAGACTCTTCCGAGAGTATCTGATGACTCGGGTAGGCGGCGCGAATGGCAGCAGAAATGAGATCGTCCGCCGCGATGTCAGCCTGAGTGACGATTTCGATGCCCCCCTTAAAGTTGCGCTCGAGTGGCTCGTTGCGGCGCTTTTCCGCGATCAACGCACCTGCTTGACGCGCGATTTCGAGGGAAAATTCGAATGTTGATTTCATCTATAACCTTTAAGCTTGTGGGATAAGTGAGAATATAAACTGCAGTGAAACCAGTTAAGCCGTGGCAAAAGGCTTGATTTGTCGAGTGTAAACCATTTGGAAGCTAGATATAGTCGCTAGTGTGCACTAAGCTGAATACTTAACTTGTAAACTACCTGAGACAGTTATGGCCTTTTCCGGATGGGGTAGATACCCAACTTTAGAGTCGCGGCTATTCGAACCTGTTTCGGCCTCTGAGATCGAAGCCAGTCTGGGCAGTTCAGAGCCGTGGGGCACCCCAGTTATCGCCCGCGGGGCTGGCCGCAGCTACGGCGACAGCGCGCTGGCCGAAACACTCATTAGCACGCGCTATCTCGATAACTTTTTTAGTCTAACCACCTCAGCGTCTGGTCACACTGTGCTGCGCTGTGCGTCGGGCATGAGCCTCGAGAATGTACTCGAGACAATAATCCCGCAAGGTCTGTTTTTACCCGTGCTGCCTGGCACTAAAGCCGTCACCATTGGCGGCGCTATCGCGGCTGACGTGCACGGAAAGAACCACCATATCGATGGCAGCTTCTGCGATCATGTCGAATCCATCCGAATCCTGCTGGCAACGGGCGAGGTTATCGATTGCCACCGCGGGTCTAATGCCGAGCTTTTTCACGCGACCTGCGGCGGCATGGGACTGACGGGAATAATCCTCGACGCAGCAATCAAGCTCACGCCTCTATCCTCGCTAGACATTGCCCAGCGCTCTCTTGTCGCGGGCAACCTTCAAGAATGTATGGATTTAATGGACGAGCACAACGACGCGAAGTACAGCGTCGCATGGATAGATTGCCTTGCAAGGGGCGCTACACAGGGTCGCTCGGTGTTATACCTTGGCGAACACGTTGACGAGCAAGACGCTCGAGAGAAATCCAAGCCGGGACGAACTGGTCTTCGCGCCATTCAGCGCAGCGAGCTCAACATCCCGTTCGATGCGCCCTCGTTATTGCTCAATAAATACACGATGGCGGGTTTCAATAGCGCTTATTACGCCTTGCAAAAAAACCGCAGCGCACCGAAAAGAATAACCTACGACGCTTTTTTCTTTCCGCTCGAGAGATTGCGCAACTGGAATCGGCTTTACGGCGCTAAGGGATTTCTTCAGTATCAGCTCGCACTCCCTCAAGAGTCTGCGCACGCCGGAATCAGCGCCATACTGAGCTGCGCCTCGCAGGCAGGCAAAGGGTCATTTCTCTCGGTGCTCAAAAAGTTCGGCAAAGCCAATAGCAACCTCCTCTCGTTTCCGATCGAAGGCTATACCCTCGCGCTTGATTTCAAATATGAAGCGTCGTTATTTCCCTTGCTCGAGCAGCTCGACACCCTCGTTCTCGACCACGGGGGCCGGCTCTACCTCGCCAAAGATGCGCGCATGAGCAAAGAGTGCTTCCGGCAATCCTATGGCCAATGGGAGCGATTTGCCGAGCTTCGGCAGAAATTCGACCCCCAGGGCCACTTCTCCTCGTTGCAGTCACGAAGGCTCGGACTCGGCTAATGCGGACACTCTCAGCTACTCAACCCTAGTCGAGTCCTGTAAAGTCTGCTTAATAAACCTCTGCGAGCCCAACTCTTATTCATGAATATCCTCTTGATTGGCGCCAACTCGGCTATTGCCACAGCCATGGCTCGTCTTTATGCACTCGACGGCCACAGCCTCTTCCTGGTTGGGCGAGATTTGCCTAAGCTTGAAGCGCTACGTGACGACCTCGTGGTTCGCGGAGCCGAGAAAGTCGCTTTGTTGGAATTGGATATCACCCATACTGCGCGTCACCCTGAACTTATCGAAAGAGCTAACACCAACTTGAGCAGTGTCGATCTCGCCTTGATTTGCCACGGCCTCCTGCCTGACCAGGCGAGCTGCGAGCGCGACTTCGTCGCACTTAAGGCGAGCCTTGAGGTGAATGTAATCAGCACACTGTCGCTGCTTGTCGAGCTGGGTAACTATTTAGAAACACAAGGGGGCGGCACGCTCGCAACAATTACCTCGGTGGCGGGCGATCGCGGCAGGCGCAGTAATTATGTGTATGGAGCGAGCAAAGCGATGATCTCGACTTTTCTCGAAGGACTGCGAGGCAGGCTTCATAACAGCGGTGTTGCGGTTATAGACATACGCCCCGGCCTTGTCGACTCGCCGATGACTCGCGACGTAAAGAAAGGCCCCTTATTCTCATCGCCCGAGCGAGTCGCTCGTTGCATAGTGACGGGCATAAAAAAGGGGCGTCCGACGATCTACGCGCCCGGCTATTGGCGCCTCGTGATGTTTGTTGTGAAAGCGATACCGCAAAAACTCTTTAAACGACTCAGTTTCTAAGAGGCTCGCCGTCGCTTATGCCGCCTACTCCAACCACGCCTCTTTTCGTCGACCTCGATGGCACCGTGCTGAGATCAGACTTATTGTTTGAATCGGTGCTTTGGTTATTACGCCACAAGCCATGGGTTCTATTGCTCGCGCCTTTCTGGCTAATGCGCGGGCGCGCACGCCTTAAGTTCGAGGTCGCCAATCGCGCGCAACCGATAATCGAAAGCCAACCACGCAATCCCGAGTTCGACGCTTTCCTCCGCGGCGAAGCCGAACGAGGACGCGATCTCATTCTGATTTCTGCAAGCGATGAGCGGCTAACAAGACTCGTCGCCAATCACGTTGGCCATTTCGTCGATGCCATAGGCAGCGACGAAAGCACGAATCTCAAGGGTCACAATAAGCTCATTCGAATTCGACATCTGTGCGGCGACAGTGCGTTTGCCTACGCAGGCGACTCAGCAGCTGATCTGGTGATTTGGCAGCATGCCGAGCAGCGCATTACAGTTAACGCGTCAAAAGAAATTCGTACGCAGCTTGCGAATCATCAACCGGTAAGCAGAGAAACGCTGCACTTTGATATTCCGGGCTCGAGCTTACGCGCGTTTTGGCGCGCACTGCGCCCGCATCAATGGCTGAAGAACAGCCTGTTGTTTTTGCCGTTACTGCTGTCGCATCAAGCAGATGATCTACCGCTACTTTTCGCTGCTTGTGTAGGCTTCATTAGCTTTAGTCTTTGTGCATCCAGCGTCTATCTGCTTAACGACATGCTAGACCTCGAAAGCGACCGCCAACACGTTAGCAAACACAAAAGACCCTTCGCATCGGGCGATCTTTCTTTGCGTGTTGGCTTCGTCGCAGCGCCTCTCTTACTGCTCGCTTCGTTTGCGATAGCGGCAAGTCTGCCTGCCTCTTTTATCCTCGTACTCACCGCATATTGGATTACGACGCTTCTCTATAGCCTGTATATCAAATCGTATTTCCTACTCGATGCCGTCGTATTAGCCGGCTTATTTACACTGCGCATCGTTGCTGGGTCTGCCGCTATTGGCGTCGTCACTACCGATTGGTTGCTCGCGTTTTCGCTGTTTCTCTTCTTCGGCCTCGCGCTCGTAAAACGCCATGCCGAATTAATGAATCTGCAAAAGGCAGGTAAACTTGCGAGTGCGGGGCGCGGCTATAACGTGCGACATTTGGCCCTCATTCGCCGCCTAGGCAGCGCTGCCAACCTTGCAGCGATCGCCGTTTTCGCAGTTTACGCACTCGCACCGTCTACCACTCAGCTTTACAGCCAGCCACTTATTTTACTCGGCGTTTGTCCGCCCATGATCTATCTCGTGCTTAGGCTCTGGCGAATCGCGCGCGCGGGACAATTGCAAGAAGATCCTGTGCGGTTCGCGATGCAAGACCTACGTAGTCAACTATTACTGGGGGCCTGCGCACTGATAATTTGGCTCGCGATTTAACGAGCGCCTCCTTACCGAATCTACCCCTAAAGAATCAGGCCACGATCAGGAATGAATCCGCGATCGGATTCCAACGGCTTGGTCTGTCGATGGGCGTCACCTTCATTGTTGCCGTCACACGCGGCTCGAGCGCCTGCGCAAATTCATCGACGCGATCGAAGTCGGGATCCAACCACTTGTCTATAAGCTCTTTATCATTCATGTCGAGCATGAGCGGCAGGGACTTAGGGTGAATATGCTGCCACTGAGGGATAAGCGGCGGCAGCGTAACGATGGACGCACCGAACACCGACTCGCCTGTCTCTCGATTAACGTAGTGTTTATACACACCGCCAAAAGCAATCGCTGCGTCTTCGAGTTCGATTTTATGGTACGTTTTTTTATCGCCTAATCCTTCCACGAAGGCGCTTGCCGGAATGATGCAGCGCGATTCTCGAAACGGCGTGTAGGCAGCCGAACGCGGCAAATCAAGCTTGTCTGAGCGAGAGTTGAAACTTGCGTATTTGTAGTTTGGCGCGAGGCTTGAAGGATCAAGCAGCAGCCACCAGGTCGCCTCGCTTACTTGACGACTTTTTTGTCCTTCGGCATTTCTTCGTTCTAGAACGATTGCAATCGGACCGCCTGGCGCGATATCAGCCCGGAAATTGTGGGTAGGCATCGGCACGCCCAGCAGCGCGCAAAGCAGCTGCACCTGAGGGCTATCGATTAAATTAAAACGACCACACATAGTTGACCTCCGAAATTACGCCACGCCGCGGTTTTGTCGTGCATGCAAGCCGGCATTGTCATGTAAACCTCGAGAATTTAAGCCTTGGGGAAGACGCGGGTCTCTATACCTTTTGGCCGCACTGGGTTTTAATGTAAGCAATAAAAATAAAGGAGCCGCTATGACACCTGCCAAACTTGTCAACACATTGCGCCGCGTATTTAGCCTCTGCTTTTCACTCGCTATTCTAGTCTGTGTGATCAGCTTTAATCAGAACACGGCGCGCGCAGCAGAGGCAAACGGCTTTCGCGCTCGGCTCTCGCCTATGCCGACCACCCCTCAGACGAAAAACACCATTACCGGCAGTGGTGAGGCACTGGTCTCTCTTACAGGTAATACGCTCACGCTCACAGGCGCATTCGCCGGCATGAGTTCGGTCGCGACGATGGCGCATATTCACAACGGCCCTCCCGCGCAGCCCGGTCCAGTTGTCGCCGCACTTACCGCAACCGAGGCTACGGATGGCGAGCTAACTGCCAAGATCGAGCTTACGGATGAACAGCTTATGGCGCTTAAAGAAAACGCACTCTATGTGCAGATTCATAGCGCAACCAATCCTGCGGGTGAGTTACGTGGCTGGTTATTCGCACAGCCCTAACGCTCAATCTATTAGACTTTTTAGAAGCGAGAACAGACATGAAAATGCAAAAGTCACGCCTCAGACCTCTTACTCTGCGTAACGCTTTGCTCTCTGCAGCCGTGGCGCTTGGTTTAGTTGCCTGCGGCCAAGAGTCAACGCAGGCGCCCACGTCAACAGCCACTCCTACGGCGATGACCAGTGCATTTTCCGATCAGGCTGCGCTGGGTGCAGGCAAGTTCGCGGCTAACTGCGCAGCATGCCATGGCGTCAATCTTGAGGGAACCACACTGGGCCCACTGCTTTCGGGTAGACCGTTTCTGCAGCGCTGGGGTGACCGCACGCCTAGCCTGCTGTTCAGTAATATTAAAGCGAATATGCCTCCCGGTGGCAACGAAGGCATCAGCGACGCAGACTATCTCGCCATTACCGCACATATACTCGATACCAACGGCGTCGATGCAATCACCGCAGCGCTTACAGCCTCGACAGACTTCACTATCGCCGACAATGCCTCCGAGCTTGTTGCTAATCGTCAGCGAAGCGAGCCTCCGGCACCCGAGGGAATTACTGTCGCCGGCAATGTCGATGACTATTCACCTTTTGTGCCAGTGACCGATGCGATGCTCGAAGCGCCGGATCCCGCCGACTGGCCGATGATACGCCGCAGCTACGACGCGCACAGCTTTAGCCCGCTCGATCAAATAAACACCGCCAATGTCGACAGCCTCAGCCTCGAATGGGTGTGGAATATGCACGAAGGCGATTCCGAGCCTTCGCCTTTGGTCTACAAGGGAATCATTTATCTGATCAATCCTGGCAATGTCATTCAGGCTCTGGACGGCAAAACAGGCGAGCTGATTTGGGAAAACTGGGCTGGCCCTGCAAATCGTCAAGACATGCGTAATATTGCTATCTATAACGACAAAATTATTCAGGCAACAACCGATGCGAGACTCATCGCACTCGACGCGCGCACGGGCGAACAAGTTTGGGAAACGGCGGTTGCCGACAACACCCAGGGTTTCGAAAACTCGAGCGGACCGATCGTTGCCGACGGTCGCGTTATCCTCGGACTTGCAGGCTGCGCGCGCTATATTAAAGACGACTGCTACATCAGCGCACACGACGCAAACACCGGCGAACTCGCTTGGCGTTTTAACACCATAGCCAAGGCAAATGAACCCGGCGGTGATACGTGGGGCGAGCTCGATGACATCTTTCGTGCAGGCGGAGAAACGTGGATAACCGGCAGCTATGACCCCGACCTCAAACTTACCTACTGGGGCACCGCTCAGCAAAAACCTTGGGTGCCAGTAAGTCGGCACTTAACCATAAACGACGAAGGCCTTTTCACTAATTCAACCGTTGCCATAAATACCGATGACGGCACACTCAACTGGCACTTCCAGCACGTGCCCGCCGAGGCTCTCGATCTGGACGAAGTATTTGAGCGCGTGCTCGTTAACCGCGGTGGCGAAAAGCTCGTCTTCTCGCTCGGTAAATACGGCATCCTGTGGAAAAGCGACCGCGTCACAGGTGAGTTCAAAGGCTATAAAGAGACGGTTTTTCAGAATGCCTTCACCGATATCGACGCCGTCACCGGGCGCGTAACTTATCGCGAGGATATCCAAAACGCTAAACTTAATGAGTGGACGTCGGCGTGTCCGAGCAGCGCAGGCGGGAAAGACTGGCACTCGATGACCTATCACGAGCCTAGCGGCCTGATGATCGCACCTCTTAGCCAAACCTGCTTAGAAAACGCGGCGCGCGAAGTCGCCCTCGTGCAGGGCGGTGGAGGCTTGGCGGCGAGCCGAAAGTTTTTCGAAATGCCAGGCACCGATGGCAACCTTGGGAAAATCGGCGCGTATAATGTCGACACCATGGAAGAGGTTTGGAGTCACCAACAGCGCGCGTCTTTTCATACAGGGACTATGTCGACCGCGGGCGATCTCGTCTTCGTTGGCGACTTAGATCGACGCTTTAAGGCGCTTAACGCACGCACGGGGAAATTACTGTGGGAGACACGCCTCGGCACCTCCGTTCAGGGTCATCCTGTGAGTTTTGCAATCGACGGCAAACAATATATTGCGGTAACGAGCGCCGTTGGTGGAACAAGTCCGCGCACTGTGCCCGACGTGATCGCGACCGAAATCACCTATCCGCGCTGGGGCAACGCGCTCTACGTGTTTAGCCTTCCTGGAAACTAATTATGAGCGATGAAGAGCAGCACGAAGTCGAAGAATCTATCGGTCCGGTAATAGGCCAGATCGAATGGCTGGACCTAACCGTTAATGATGCCTCACGGGTAAAGAATTTCTATTCGTCGGTGGTTGGCTGGAAATCCGACGATGTAGACATGGGCAGCTACAGCGACTACAGCATTCACACCCCCGAAGGCAGAGATACCGTCGCCGGTATCTGCCATGCCCGTGGTCCCAATGCTAATCTGCCAAGCCAATGGCTAGTTTATGTGCGCGTTGCTTCGGTGCAAGAAAGCGCCGACACTTGTAAGCGTCTAGGCGGCGAAGTACTCGACGGCCCACGGCGCATGGGTGGCAGCAATTTCTGTGTGATCAAAGATCCGGAAGGGGCAGTCATGGCGTTGCTGTCCAACTGAATTACCGACTTCCTACTCACAGGCGTCGCGGTTAACCGATAAAGGAAGTAGACGATGACGGGTACACTTGAACATATTTATCTCGTTGCCGAAAAGCGCGGCGAGACCGAGGCACGTGAGAAAATCGAGTTAGAGGCGGGGCTTGGCATCGTAGGTGATCGTTATCATACCTACGCCAAAAGCTGTCTCGCTGCCGAAGACCCTGTGCCTGAAAACCACCTTAGCCTAATCGATAAGTCGGTGCTCGATGACTTTCTCGCCAACCAAGCGAAAGACTCAGGCTTAGAATACGCCGACTTTCGTCGCAGTCTGATTACCAGTGGCGTTGACCTCAATGCGCTGGTAGACAAAGAATTTATGGTAGGCACTGCACGCTGCCGCGGCATCGAATTGTGTGAACCCTGCGCGTTCCTCGCAGCCACCGTGCATAGAGGCGTATTACCTGGTCTGGTCAATCGTGGCGGCCTTCGCGCGATTATTATTAAAAGTGGCAGTGCTGAAATCGGCTCGGCTGTTACCGAAGCCTAAAAATAGCCTCGCGGCAATTCGGGCGCACCAAATTCACATCCTCAAGGATGAGTGAAGAACAGCAGGAGCACGAGAATGAACACAGTGTTTTGGCTTCGCAAGGGACTCGCCCGCAGGCCGCTTTGGATGAACGCAATTCTTCTCTTCTGTGCCTATATGACGTTTATTTACTTGCCGTGGGACATTTTCATCAAGCCTCTAGAGGTCGATCAAGAGGTGTGGTTTGGGGTCTTATTTACCGGCTGGGCTGCCAAAGCTGGCGCTCTGCTTCATTGGTTTGTGTACGGCGCTGGCACGCTGGGCTTATGGCGCATGCGCAGTTGGCTGCAGCCGTGGATGAGTCTATATCTGTTGCAGATTGCGTTCGGCATGGCCTACTGGGGATTAACCGATCCGCGCGGCAGTAACGAACCCACCGCGCTGCTAATAGCTATTCCCTTTATTGGCCTCGCTTACGCTGCATGGCGATCGCGGCATCGATTTAGTGCACAGTGATTTTGACGCCAGTCTTGCGGCTTCCCGCTAGAACCATTTCCAGCGCTTAAACAGCAAAATCTGCAGTGCAACGACCACCGAAAGAAAGCCACTAAAAACCCAGAACGCTGAAGGGTCATCAACGCCAGGCACACCGCCGACATTAATACCGAGTAATCCGGTTAGAAAACCCAGTGGCAAGAACACCGCGGCAATAACCGACAGAAGATATAAGTTCTTATTCATCTTGTCGGACAGGGCATTGGTAAGTTCGTCTTTTACTATTTGCGCGCGCTCGCGAATTGTATCGATGTCCTCGATATAACGAATAACGCGATCCAATGACTCCTGCAAACGCCTCTTATGCAATTCGCTAAGCCAAGGCATGTCGGATACCCGCAGCGCAGCAATCACGTCGCGCTGTGGCGCGATATAGCGTCGGAACACAATAGCCTGTTTTCGGATATCGGTAATCTGAGAGCGGTATTTTGTATCGGCCGCCTCCATTACACGCTCTTCGGCATCGTCAAGCAGTTCGTCCAGCTCGGTAAATACCGGCTCCATGCGCTCGAACAACCGGCTCGTTAATTGTGTAATAAAGTCCCCCGCGTTATGCGGACCGACTCCTGCTTCAATCCTCTCGCGAAGATCGGTCACCGCTTTGAGACGACGCTTGCGCACGCTGATTATTCTAGAACTATCGATCCAAAGCCTTATCGAAACCATGTCCTCTGGTTCGGCGTCGGCATTGAGATTAACGCCGCGCAGTATTAACAGCGTGCCTGTATCGAATTCGAGGATGCGCGGCCGTGTCTCTTCAGCAAAAAGCGCGTCGAGCGTAAGAGGATCAAGAAAGGTGAGTTCGGCGTCCGCCCACTCCTTTGAGCTAGCCTCGTTGATGTCGAGATGCACCCAGGTGAGGTCGTTGCCCGCTAACGCCGCGTTTATTCGCGCCGATGCGTCTTCATTGGCAGTGATTCCACTCGTTGGCAGCCCCTCGCTGTCGAGCCTTATTGGCAGTAGCGATTTCGCTTCCCCGCCTTCGCGTATCTGGTACGCGTAGATAATTCCGCTGCAGTCAACCATGTTTACCCTTCCTTGCTCGGCGTCGTTTCACCTGATCGGTTAAAATTTAGCGGCCCTTTAATATGCAGATCACGCTGAGGGAATGGAATTTCGATGCCATTGTCTTTGAACTTACGCCAAATAGAGAACATGACCTCGCTTTGCGTCGGCCAGCGTCCTAATGTGACATCCTCAACCCAAAAATGAAGGATGAAATTGACCGAACTGTCGCCGAAAGAACGTAGAAAACAGGCCGGTTCCGGTTTAATCGCACACCGCGGATGTTCGCGCGCAGCGGCGAGTATCAGGTCGTGAGCAAGATCGATATCGCTGTCGTAGGCGACACCCACTTCGATCTCGATGCGGGCGCTCGAGTTGGAGAACGTCCAATTGACCACGCGGCTTGTAATAAGGTCTTCGTTGGGCACAAGAATTTCTTTGCTGTCGAATGTTTCGACCAACGTATAGCGCGCGCTGGCACGCCGAATATAACCAAAAGTGCCGTCGGAGAGTTCGATAAGGTCACCCTCCTCGATCGATTTCTCCATAAGGAGAATGAGGCCAGAGATGAAGTTGGAGGCAATTTTTTGCAAGCCAAAGCCGAGCCCGATACCCACCGCGCCACTGAAGACCGTAAGCGTGGTGAGGTCGATACCGACAAAATCGAGCCCGACAAGAAAGGCAACGAGGTAGATAACAATCTGAGCGAGCTTCAAAACCAAGGCGCGGTTTGCCGCGCGCATGCTTTGGATTCCGGAAATCCGATGCTCTACGGTGTCGACAATAATCGCCGTTGTCCAAAACACCAGCGCAATCGCGATGATAGAGCTCAGCAGGGTATAGGCAGAAAACCCAAAGCTGCCGATACGCAGGGTAAGCGCAGGCGTATCGAGCACTTGGCGCACCGAGTCGAAATAACCTAAATAGGTCGCGACGACGATCGAGATAAGCACTAAAAAGAGCAGCCATTTGGCGGCGCTGCGCCCAGGCTTTACGATTTTTAACCAGATATTAGCCATGGAGTTCAGATACTCACTTTATTCGTCTACAGAATCGAGAATTTCTATCTTCAGCATGCCACCGCTAGGGTAGAATGCGCACTCTTTTAATCATGCTCATTTTGTTAGCCTAGAAGTCAATTCAACTATGCCTCTCCTCAGACTCGACAAAGCTTCCCTTAACTTCGGCACCCACGTGCTATTAGATGAGGTTGACTTCGAAATTAAACGCGGCGCCCGAATTGGCCTCCTTGGCCGCAACGGGGCCGGCAAGACCACCTTAATGAAAGTTATTGAGGGAATCATGGGTCTCGATGGCGGCGAACGCTGGCTGCGCCCCGGCGTTAAGGTGGCGTGGCTAGAGCAGAGCCTGCCCGATGCCGACGAGCAGACAGTATACGATCTCGTTGCCGACGGCCTTGCTGAGGTAGGCGATCTACTGAAACAGTATCACCACCTCACCTCCAATTATGAAGACGCCGACATGGCTCAACTCGAACGCGTCCAGAGCGCTCTCGAAGCAAAGGATGGCTGGAGCCTGAGCCAAAAGGTCGACACCGTTATCTCGCAGCTCGACCTGCCCGCCGACAAGCTGATGAAAGAGCTTTCGGGCGGCTGGCGTAAACGGGTTGCGCTCGCCCGCGCCTTGGTGCGCGAGCCGGAGCTCTTGCTATTAGACGAGCCTACCAACCACCTCGATATTCCAGCGATCGAATGGCTCGAGAAGCAGCTGCAGGATTATCATGGCGCGCTCATGCTTATTACCCACGACCGCAGCTTCTTGCAGAATGTTGCGAACAAGATTGTCGAACTCGACCGCGGCCATCTCTATCAGTTCGAAGGCACTTTCGAGCGTTTCCTGCGCTATCGTGCCGAGCAGCTTGCCGCAGAAGAGTCGGCCAACAAACTCTTCGATAAAAAGCTCGCCGAAGAAGAGGTGTGGATAAGACAGGGTATTAAGGCACGCCGAACTCGTAACGAAGGCCGCGTCCGTGCGCTAGAGGCGATGCGCAAAGAGCGCAGCGATCGCCGCGTACAGCAGGGCAAGGCGAACTTTCAGGTTAGCAGCGCAGATCGTTCGGGCAAGATCGTCGCCGAGCTTACTGACATTACCCAACGCTTTGGTGACAAGCTGGTAATCAACAACCTCTCCACCACCGTTATGCGCGGCGACCGCATCGGTCTGGTCGGTGCTAACGGCGCTGGAAAGTCGACGTTGCTTAAAATTTTGTTAGGCCAGCTCGTGCCAACCGAAGGCAAGGTCAAGTTAGGCACTAAACTCGAGGTTGCTTATTTCGATCAGCTTCGCGAACACTTAGACCTTGAGAAAAACTTAATCGACAACGTCTGCGGCGGACAGGAATACATAGAGATTGGTGGTAAGCGCAAGCATGCGATCAGCTATCTAAGCGACTTTTTGTTTACACCGGACCGCATCCGCACGCCTGCCAAGGCGCTGTCGGGCGGCGAACAGAATCGCGCGATCCTCGCGAAAGTGTTTAGCCGACCCGCGAACATTCTTGTTTTGGACGAACCGACTAACGACCTAGACATCGAAACGCTCGAACTGCTCGAAGACCTGCTCTTAGGGTTCGATGGGACTGTGTTGCTCGTGAGCCACGACCGGAAGTTCATGGACAATGTCGTTACCTCGATTATGGTATTTGAGGAGGACTCAAACGTGCGCGAATACGTTGGCGGCTACAGCGACTGGGTTCGCCACGGTGGCAATTTGAGCGACTTCGCTGCGCCGCAGACTGGCTTCTCATCGGGGGCGATCGACAGCTCTGCAGCCGCTGCCGAAGCCACGCCTGCGGTCAGTAAAAAAGAGTCTGACGCTAATGTCAGCGCTCCTTTGAACGCGCCTTTAACCGCGCCTAAGGCCGCCCCCAAAAAGAAACTAAGCTATAACGAAAAGCGCGCGCTCGAGGCCGCGCTTAAGCGTATCGATGAGTTCGAAGCGCAGCAGGTCCAGCTCGAAGCGCTTATCTCAGACCCTAAATTCTACGAGGGCGAGTCCGCAAAAGTGAACGAGACCCTGAAGGAAGTCGCGGCCGTCGCTGACGCGCTCGCCCAGGCCTATGCCGACTGGGAAGCGTTAGAGGGCTGAGCCGCGACCAGTTTTCCGTCGGTGTAGTCACGAATCGCCTGATGAATCTCATCGGCCGTATTCATAACAAACGGCCCGCGCTGCACGATCGGCTCGCCAATTGGCTTGCCTGAGATAACCAATAAGCGGGTGTCTGCGTCGGCTTCGATGACCAGCTCACCTGTTAAACTCAGGCGCGCGAGGCTTCCTGCCTTTATCGGGTAGGAATCTGAGCCGATCTGAAGCGCACCTTCGTAAACATACACTAGCGCCGTATGGCCTTCTGGAACGTCGACTAAAAGCGCCTGAGCCGGCCCGACAGCAATGTCCAAATAGCCCGGTTCGGTCGCAAGACCCGCAATCGGCCCGCTCACCGAAACGCCATTGAGCGTTAAGCCACCGGCAATCGCTTTCACATGAATCCCGTCGATTTCGTATTGAGGGATCGATGCGGCAGCAAGCTCGGTATAGCTTGCAGGCGTCATCTTCTCGCTCGCGGGCAAATTCACCCAAAGCTGAAAACCTCGCATCCGTCCCTCGACCTGTTTGGGCATTTCGGAATGAATCACCCCCGAACCCGCCTTCATCCATTGCACGTCGCCGGCCATCAGCTGACCCACATTGCCCATGTGATCTCGATGCTCCATATGCCCCTCGAGCATGTAGGTCACCGTTTCGAATCCACGGTGTGGATGCGATGGAAATCCGCCGATGTAGTCGCCCGGATCGTTAGATCCGAATTCGTCGAGCATTAGAAAAGGGTCGAAGCGCGCAAGGTTGCCGCCGCCGAACACCCGCTTGAGTCGCACGCCATCGCCGTCGCTCGCGCTTTGGGCGACCAGCACCTCTTCGATCTTTCTGCGCTCTGTTTTGCTTATACTTGTATCTGTCATTACTCTCTCCAACGCCTACTAACTCTAATCAGCGGGCTTTTTCATGTATGTGAGCACTTACTAATTTTTAGACTGCGCGTTACGCAGCAATCTGGCTTATCGCCTTTCGCGCTGCTGTTTATCTGTAATACCTTGTTCATTGCTTGCTCCTGCTGATTAATTATCGAATGCGCTGGGTTGAAAAGATAATAAGTTAAAAAAGCAGGCTTAAAAGCGCAAATTTTATTTGATGTATTGACTCTTCTACTTTGTCGGAGAAACACGTTGACCCCTAAAATAACGCTCGAGCAATGGCAGACATTTCGCTGTGTCGTTGATGAAGGCTCGTTTGCTCGCGCCGCTGAGGCGCTGAACAAAAGCCAATCGAGTATTAGCTAAGCGATTGGTCAGCTCAACGCGCAGCTGCCTCAGCCTGTATTGCGAATCGAAGGCCGCCGCGCGGTGCTACGCTAATTCCTGTGGCGGCACCTAATCACACACTTTGCTTCAGCCGCAGTGACGTGTCCGAAACTGAGCTGCGCAGCCACCGCCAACTCGTACTGCGAGATTCGGGTTCGCGGCGCAATGTCGACGCCGGCTGGTTACAGGCTGAAAAGCGTTGGACGGTGAGTCATTTCGCGACCAGCATAAAACTCCTCAAAAGTGGGCTTGCCTTCGCCTTTGTGCCCAAAGAGTGGATAGAGGATGAACTGAAAACCGGGTGTCTGATACCAATTCCGCTGAGCGTATCGATGGATAGACACGTACCCCTTTACTTACTGCTCGCCGCTACACACGCGGCGGGCCCCGCTACGCTTGGGCTAGCTGACATTATGATCGCCGAGCTCGGCAACTAAGCTACGCTTGATCTACAGCTAATCAGGCCAAAAGTCCGCTGTTTAGCTTGGCGCTTTTCATCGCTGCTCATTCAGTTTAGATTAAGTACAACTAGGTAGACTCAAAGTCGAGGCAAATCAATGCACTCACCCTAAGGAGTCGTTTCTATGCGTAAATTATCTTTTCGCGCGAAAGCGAGCATCGCCATCCTGATGGCCGTCATGCTGATTGCAAACGCAAACTTAGCCTTTGCCGACGACAGAGGCGATCGACGCGGCGGCAAATTCGACAAGCCAGGCTTTACCCGACATAGCGATCGAGGCGGCCGCGGCCACTATAGCAACCGCGCGCAGAGAAACGACGGTCGACGGGACGGCGACAATCGACGTAATAATCGGCGCGACAATCACTTCGACGGCGGCAGTTTCTTCGGCGGCGTCGTAGTAGGGTCGATATTGAGCGCTAATCAGGCTGGCGTAAACCGGCACTATGCGGGCAACTCTCACAACACGCTTCACTACGGTGGCTACTTCGATCGCCGCCTCGACGCCAGACGTCGGACAAATTTTCGGCACCCTAGCCACTATTCGTCCTTCGGTTACTCGGTCAGTCCCTTATTGAGCAGTGGCTATGGCCGTGTGAGTCCGCGTGTCGGCAGAGTAGTGGCAGGCAGAGCGACAAATACTGTGGTTTATCAAACGGTAATCAACCCTGCGCCACTCATCACAGAGGCACCAATTCGTCTGACCGAGCCCACGCGCCGACTATTGATAGATCTTGAAGGAAATTGCTTCGATGTAAGCCGCGACAGCCTAGGCAATGAGGTTCGCCTTCAACTCGAACCTGCGCAGTGCGGCCTGTAAAACACTGCTGATTTGGCGCCTTTGCTCGCGCTATACTCCGATCGAAACGATGCTCGTATCCGGAGTCGTGAACCAATCGCCAGAGTGTGTCAGAGAGAATTGAGATGACGATACGTTCAAACCACCGCGCGGCGACTTCGATCCTCGTCGCCTCGCTTACTCTGCTAACTGCCTGCGCGAGTTCGCCCCTAGAGCGTCGTCAGGTCGTGCTTTACTCCGAAGCAGAGATGGCAGCCCGCGGGGCAGCCGCCTATTCGCAGATGCGCGAGGAGACGTCGGCGAGCGAGGATGCCCGCGCGACACGCTATGTGCAATGCGTCGCCGACCACGTCGTCGAGGCGCTGCCCGAGGCGCAGCGCAACATCTACCTCTGGGAAGTCACGCTCTTCGCGAGCGAGCAGGTGAACGCCTTCGCGCTGCCCGGCGGCAAGATCGGCGTTTATGAAGGATTGCTCGATGTTGCGATAAATCAGCATCAGCTCGCCGCAGTGATGGCGCATGAGGTTGGCCACGTGCTCGCTAACCACAGCAACGAGCGAGCGAGTCAATCGGCGCTGCGAAATGTGGGGTTCGGTGTCGCACAAATTCTCGGCGCCTCGGATACCACGCTACGCGCACTCGATGTCGGCACCCAGCTCGGTGTGTTTCTACCTTTTAACAGGACGCAGGAGAGTGAGGCCGACCTAATTGGGCTAACGCTAATGGCGCGCGCCGGCTTCGAACCAGACGAAAGCATCAGTCTGTGGGAGAATATGGCGGCTAACTCAGGCGAACGTACGCCCGCCCTTTTATCTACTCACCCGTCCCCTAGTGCTCGCATGGATGAGCTTCGAGCGCGTATGCCTGCCGCCGAGCTTGAGCTCGATGCAGCACAGGCTCGCGGCGCGCACCCCGACTGCATCCGCTAAAACTGCCCGTCTGGGGGTTACACAGTCTAGCTTGATGTCCACAGGGCAAATGCTTAAGCCTTATGCGCCGTGAACGTGTACGTCCATCTGAGGAAAGGGAATGTTCAGACCATTCTCGCCAAACTGACGGTAAACATTTTCATTCATACGGAAATGCACCTCCCAGTAGTCTGGTGCCTTAACCCACGCACGGACCACGATATTTACCGAACTGTCGCCAAGGCTCGCGAGTGCGACGAAGGGTGCTGGTTCCTGCAGTATTTTCTCATCCGCGGCGATCATTCCGTGCAGAACCTCATAAGCCCGATCAATGTCATCGCCGTAGGCGATACCGAATGTCCAGTCGACCCGACGCAGCGGCTGCGTCGAGTAATTGATCAGCGAGCCATTCGCCAGGCCTCCGTTAGGAATCAGCACCGTCTTATTGTCCCCTGTTGTCATGACAGTGATAAATATCTGAATCTCTTTTACGACACCCGCATAGCCCTGCGCCTCAATAAAATCACCGACCTTAAAAGGCTTAAAAAGCAGAATCATCACGCCACCGGCAAAATTTTGCAGCGTGCCCGAAAGCGCCATACCAACAGCAAGGCCCGCGGCGGCGAGAATGGCCACAAACGAAGTCATCTCGATGCCAAGTACGCCAAGCGCGGTGATATACACCATGACCTTAAGCAAAATAGACGTAAGGCTTGTGAGGAAACTACGAAGAGAGGGGTCTACCTGTGCGCGATCTAAGACCTTGCCGAGCAGACGCCCTATAACGCCGGCGACAAAGAGTCCGGCAATGAGCGTAGCTAAGGCGAGTACTAGCGAGGTTCCCCAGTGCACGAAGAGAGTCGTCACCGCTTCTTGTGAAAATTCCATGTTGAGATTCCTGAATTCATCCGTTTAATCGCGGTGAATTTTAGCGCGATCAGTCTAAAAAGATAGACCGGCGAGCAACAGGTTTTATCTCAGTCGGAAAGAATATAAAAAATGAGGGAGGGAGGGGGGAAAGGAGCACATCGCGGGCTCGCCTTAGGGCTCGCCCGCAATGCTAAACAGCCTATAGCGAGTTTAGAAAAGCCACTATCTGCTGCTGCTGCGCCGAGCTCAAGCCCGCGTAAATATTTGGCATAAGAGACGTGTCTCTGTCGCTAACCGATTTAACGCGGTCTTTGAAATACGTGCGCCAGCGCTTACCATCGGCACTCTGAATCTGCACAGTGTTTGCAGTCTCGTTACGCGCGCGACCGCTCACAATGGTACCGTCAGTTAACTCGATCACTTTCACGCCGAAGCCTTCGATGATTGATGCCGACGGTGAGGAGACCGCTTGCAGAATACCCTGCGCATCAAGTCGATCTGATAAACCGTCGAGTACAGGACCGACCTGCCCGCCTTTGTCACCGACCGTGTGGCAAGAAATACAATTGGCTGAGCCGTTAAAAAGATCGCGACCGGCTAGTGCAATGGGGTCATCGGCTATGGGGTCATCAGGCTCAATGATAATGCCGAGCTTGCCCTGCATTGCCCGAATATAGTTCGCCGTGTCTAGAATTTCATCTGCACTGAATGAATCGCCCCAGGCAGCCATGCCTGTCCCTGCACGACCCTCTCTAATGACCGCGAGCAAATCCATAGGCTCGAGCGACTTCGCGCCATCGTCGACAAGCGATTTACCCATCGCCTGACCCTCGCCCTCTGCGCCATGACACACAGCGCAAAAAGATTGATACAGAACCAATCCCTCGCTGAGGCCTGCCTGAACCGTTGTCGACGCCATGCTTATCAATGCGGCAACGCCAAAACCTGCCACCTTATTTACCGAATTTTTCAAATTGATCATTTCTATTCTTGCTCCCAACGTTTTGCTAACACCGCCTGAGCGGCGTCTCAATCGGCGCAGCCTCTATGCAAGACTGCGCGTCTCTTTTTTAAAGGCTAAACAAGATGTAGTTGCCCGGAGAAATACCCGAGGCGACGCCGGCGCGGGAGACCGGGTCGCGTGTACCTGACGCGATACCGATATACTGCTTACCGTCGATCGTAAAGCTCGTAGGTGGAGCGTACAGACCACTGCCCGTTTGGAACTTCCACAGCACCTCCCCCGTTTCGTCATTTAGCGCGTAGAGATAGCCGTCTGGCGCGCCCGAGAATACAAGGCCACCGCCCGTTGCGAGCGTGCCCGCCCAAGCGAAGTTGCCCGGCATTTCTTTCTGCCAATCGACTTTACCTGTGAGCATATTGAATGCGACAACCCAGCCTGTGCCGCTTTTATCGAACTGCACCATACCGCCGAGGTCCATCGTGCCCGCTCGGCCCTCGCCTTCGCGTCGAATGAAGCGCGCGCCCCACTCTGTCGTTGGAATATAGAGCATATGCGTGTCTGGGCTGTAAGACGCCGGCGGCCAGTTTTTGCCGCCATAGAGCCCTGGGAACACCATCTCGTTCTTTGGCTCTTTGAACGCTTCCTTGAGTACCGGTTTGCCCGATTCGTCGCGATCGGCCCAGTTAACGCGCGTGTATTCGCCTGCATAGAGGAATTCGCCGCTAAAACGATCGAGGCCATAGACGTGGCCATTACGCGAAACCTGTACAACCATCTTGCGCATCTCGCCTTCCCACATCTCCTCGATAATCATCGGCTCAGAAGTCGAGTCGTGATCGAATTCATCACGTGGCGAGGTTTGGAAATACCATTCGAGCTCGCCTGTGTCTGCATCCAGCGCGACAACTGAGTTAGTGTAAAGATTGTCGCCCGCGCGGATATTTGCATTCATATCTGGCCATGGATTACCCGTGCCCCAGAAAATGAGATCGCTTTCGGGGTCGTAGGTACCTGTCACCCACGTTGGGCCGCCGCCGGTTTTCCATGAATCGTCGAGCCATGTGTCGTTGTTAGGATCGTCTTCGCCAGCAGTCGTCCAAAAGCGCCAGCGCAGCTCACCTGTGTGAACATCATAGGCATCGATAAAGCCGCGAATGCCGAACTCGCCGCCGCCCACGCCGATCAAGACCATGTCTTTAACGACCAAAGGCGCACCGGTGATCGAAAGCGACTCGCGATTATCACCCACCTCGGTGTCCCAAAGCTGAGTGCCAGTTGCCGCGTCGAACGCCATCAAATGCGCGTCGAGCGTGCCATAGAAAACCATGTCCTCGTAAAGCGCAACGCCGCGATTGTGCGGGCCGCAGCAGAGGTCGACGTCTTCGAAGTTGTGGTCATAACGCCATAACTCCGCGCCCGTCATCGGATCGACCACCATCAGGTGGCTATTCGCCGTGGTCAAATACATGCGACCGTCGTTCACGAGGGCTGTCACCTCAAAGGCGCCACCCGTTACTCCTGTTTGCTTGATCCACACGGGACTCAGGTCTTTTACCGTCTCGCGGTTAATCTGATCGTCTGGCATGTAGCGCCAAGCGCCGTAGTTACGGCCATAATGCACCCAACGATCGGAGAGGTTTTGTGCATCCTCGAGGATCTCGGTGGTCACGTTTTGCGCAGACGCCGTGCCAGCAAAAAACAGACCCCCTAGTAACGTGGCGCAAAGTGATTTTTGCAAACTCTGCATTCTTGACATATCTCTACCCTATTGTTCTTTAATATTAACTAGTTAACCTGATGCACAAGCGCCCGCAGAGTTCCGTTCTGGCACGCGAAAGCGTGGGTCAATTAACCTATAACGCTCGATGCGTGTCAATGCATGGGGGCAGCGTAAGCCGTCTAATCCAAAGTCAGATTTCTGCCTCTTGCCAGTCGTGTCCTAACAGGCTAAAACTCACGCTCGGGTCGTAAAACAACAATAAGGAACCTCTCCATGCTCATCTACGGCGTCGCTCTTCTCGCCACCTGTCTCGTTATTGGCATGCTCGTCGGCCAGGCGCTCGGCGCAGCGCTAGGCATTGACGCCAATGTGGGCGGTGTAGGCATCGCAATGCTCCTGCTGGTCATAGCGAGCAACTCAGCTCGATTCAAAGACCTCAGCAGCGGCGCCGCCGCCCAAGGCATTCAATTTTGGAGTGCCATGTACATTCCGATTGTCGTCGCCATGGCGGCCCAGCAAAATGTCGCCGCAGCTGCGTCTGGCGGCCTGCTCGCTCTTGTCGCAGGGGTCGCGGCAGTCGTCGTTAGCTTTCTGCTCGTGCCCGTTATAAGCAAGATCGGCAGGCCGAAAACCAAGACGCAGCAATCGGGAGAGGCGCCATGATCGATCTCATCGAATCGGTTTTTATTCGCAACAGCCTCGTTGTCGCATTCGCCGTAATAGGTGTCACCCTGTGGTTTTCCTATTTGCTTGCCGACAAACTCACCGCCGGACGGGTACACGGCTCGGCGATTGCAATTGCTCTGGGTCTGCTCGCGGCTTACTGGGGCGGCACCGTGACTGGCGGCACAAAGGGCGTCGCGGACATTACTCTGCTCGGCGGTATCGGGTTGATGGGCGGCGGCATGCTGCGCGATTTCGCGATTGTGTCTACCGCCTTCGGCGTGCGTCTGTCTGAGCTTAAAAAAGCAGGGCTCGCCGGTGTCGTGTCTATCATTGCCGGTGTCGTCGTGTCGTTTGTTGTAGGCGCGGGGGTTGCCATTGCCTTCGGCTATACCGATCCTATTGCAATCACCACAATCGGCGCTGGGGCTGTCACCTACATTGTTGGTCCGGTAACGGGTGAGGCGATTGGCGCAAGCGGCGAGATGATTACGCTGAGCGTTGCGGCTGGACTCGTTAAATCTATTTTAGTGATGATCGGCACGCCGCTGGTTGCTCGCTCGATAGGCTTGGATAACCCCCAGTCGGCTATGGTTTTTGGCGGACTCATGGGGACAACGAGCGGCGTTGCCGCAGGGCTTGCTGCCACCGACCCCAAACTCGTACCCTACGGCGCAATGACGGCTACGTTCTATACCGGAGTCGGTTGCCTCCTTGGACCGTCGGTTTTATTCTTTGGGGTGAGCCTGTTCTTCTGATCGCACATCGCCGCACTTTTTTACACTTCACGCACACTATTGCCAAGGTTATGACTCGCTATGCGCAGCAGCTTTCCCACACTTAACGCCACTAATCTCAAGACCGCCCTCGTCGAAGGCAACAAAGTCATCTCGTATGCCGCGTTAAACCTGCGCTGCGATCGCTTCGCCAGTGGGCTTTTAAACGGGAACGTAAGCGGAAAAGCTGATCTCGAAGAAGAGCGCATCGCGTTTTTTATGCCTGCGAGTATCGACTATGTCACCACAATGCACGGAATCTGGCGCGCTGGCGGCATTGCAGTGCCCCTCAATGTTGCGTCGGCGGTAACCGAGCTTGAGCATTACTTAACCTCGGCAAGCGTCAGCCGAATGATTGCCAACGGCGATTACCGCGAGTCGCTGGTGGATCTCTGCGCCGCCCTCAACATCGAACTGCTAAGCGTAGACGACATCATTACCAACGAGGCCGCCACCCTGCCCGATATCGCCCCCGAACGGCGCGCAATGATGTTGTTCACCTCGGGCACCACCAATAAACCTAAGGGCGTTGTAAGCACGCATAAGACGATCGCTGCACAAATCACCACTTTACTCGACGCGTGGCAGTGGTCTGAGAACGATGCCATTCCCCTATTCCTGCCGGTGCATCATATTCACGGGATAATTAACATTCTCAGCTGCGGCCTCTGGGCGGGCGCGACGGTCGATCTTTTCGGCAAATTCGATATGCCCGAGATCTGCGCCAAAGTGGCGGCAAAGCGCTACAACGTGTTTATGGCCGTGCCAACTATTTACGTAAAACTTCTGCAGTTCTTCGACACGCTCACCAAAGACGAGGTTGAGAAAATAACCGCGGGCTTCCGCGCCATGCGCCTTAATATTTCCGGCTCCGCCGCCTGCCCCGTCAAATTGTTTGAGCAATGGCAAGCGCTCACCGATCAAGTACTTCTCGAACGCTACGGCATGACAGAGATCGGAATGGGCCTCTCAAATCCCTATGTGGGAGAACGCCGCGCAGGCCACGTGGGTCAGGCTTTGCCTGGGGTCGACGCACAACTATTCGATGAAGCGCATACACCTATCCTCGAGGAAAACATCCCCGGTGAGATTCGCATTAAAGGCGACAACGTTTTTCTTGAATACTGGAATAACGAAACGGCGACGAAGGAGAGCTTCATCGATGGCTGGTTCTGCACCGGTGACGTGGCAGTTTTGGACAAGGGATATTTCCGCATCATGGGCCGCTCGTCTGTCGACATCATTAAGTCGGGTGGCTATAAACTCTCGGCGCTCGAAATCGAGGGAACGCTGTTAACCCATGACGACATCGCAGAGGTCGCTGTTATCGGCGTCGAAGACGAGACTTGGGGCGAATCGGTCAGTGCATTCGTCGTGCTCAAGCCAAACAAAACCCTCACCTATGTCGATCTCAAAGGCTGGTGCGATGGAAAAATGTCGGGTTACAAAATCCCCAAGGCACTGCATGTCGTAGACTCCCTTCCACGCAATGCGATGGGCAAGGTTACCAAGCCTGCACTAAAGGCGTTAGCCAGCTAGCAGCCGCGATGCTACGCTAGCCTCACTAAACACTATTGAGAAGTTCATGGAATCAATTTATTACGTGCTCTGTTGGCATTGCCACCGCCGCTGTAAACATTGTTATGAAGACCGGTTTAGGCCCTATATTCGCGAGGAACTCGCAGGCGTAGTAGCAGAAGCGAAGGCTAACGCCCCCCGCGTAATCGCCAACCTGCCCGAGCGCTTAACCTACCGCGAAGCGGCGACCGAGGAAGAACGCGCAGCAGGGTCTGAGTTATTCATCGAGCGCATCGGCAAAATCATTCTCTCGGGAGGCGACGTTCTTACAGAGCCTGTGCGCGAGGCGGTGCTTTATCCGACGCTTGCCGCTATACGGGAAAAATACGCGGCACAGGGTGGCGTGCGCGTTGTCGTGCAGACAACCGGCGATCTGCTCACACCCACAATCATCCGCGAGCTTGTCGACTTAGGCGTATGGACGATTTCTGTATCAGGCATGGACGACTTCCATGTTGGAATGGAGGGCGACAAGAAAATCACCCTCGCCGAAAAAATTGCTGCCATGCTCGAAGAGGGTGGCGTACGCAAGGCAGACCCATTCGCCGATCGCCATGAGCGCGGCATTGAACAAGGGCCTCTGTACAATATGTTTGGCGCCAACGAAGACACATGGATTGGCAAACTCTGGCCGCGCGGCCGCGCATGGGAGAATGGGCTTTCGAGCGCTACGCTTGCCGATAATTTTTGCAATGCTTGGTCGGGTGGACTCAATTTTCTCGACCACGGCTTCGCAGGGTCCGAAGTGTCGATAGACCCCAATGGCGATGTGTTTCCGTGCTGTATTAAAACGGCGCACCCACTGGGCAATCTCACCGAGGAGCCGCTACTCGATATTCTCGAAAGCCTCGCGGGTATGCCAGCGATGGAAGCTATTAACGCAGGCAAACCCGAGCGCATGGGCCTCAACGACGGCTGGGACAGAGAGCGTTTCTATACCGAGTCACAAACTATCACGCCAAAAGGCGAACCCTACGCCAATCTCTGCATCGCCTGTGACAAATTTCATAAAGAAGTACTGGGCGCAGCATTAGACCAGCGCCGCAGTGAGCGCCGCGGAAAGCGCTTGTCTGTTATCGCGAGCAATGGGTAACAGTTCGGCAAGGGCACAAAGCGCGAAGAAAACGCTGCTGGTCGCCCGCTTTGCCATTTTTTGGTTTTCTATTCTGTTTTCTGTCAACGCCAGTTCGCAACAGCCTATCGACGTAGACAATTGGCAGAAAATTACCGACGACGCGCGCGGCCAGCGCGTTTATTTTCACGCATGGGGTGGCGACACCGAACTTAACGCGCACCTGACCTGGATTGCTCAGGAAATGCTTTCGCGCTTCGGTGTCGAACTCATTCATGTCAAACTCGCCGACACGTCATCGGCAGTCACCCGACTGATTGCCGAGAACGCCGCGGGCAATGTCGAACGCGGCAGCGCCGATCTTATTTGGCTTAATGGCGAAAACTTTTCGACACTCAAACGTGCAAACTTACTTTTCGGTCCTTGGGCAGAAGAACAGCCAAACTTCGCCTTGGTCGATGCCGACCGGTATCCAGAAATGCGCCAAGACTTTGGCGTAAAAACCGAGGGCTTCGAATCGCCTTGGACGCGGTCACAACTTATTTTCTATTACGATAGCGAACGACTTATTGAACCGCCCCGGACCGCCGAAGCCCTTAAAAACTGGATAAAAGAAAACCCTGGCGAGTTCACTTATCCGCGCCCGCCCGCATTTCTGGGCACGACATTGTTGAAGCAACTCCTTGTCGAGCTAGCGGTCAATCGCTCGCAATCGAGCGCCGAAGTTGAATCGACTTTCTCTCTTCCTGTGACCGCCGCGTTTGACACATTTAGCGCGCCGCTCTGGACATTCTTAGACGAAATCCATTCGGCTCTTCTGAGAGAAGGTCGTCATTTTCCTCAGAGTGGGACGCAGCTGCGTGCTGCGCTCTATGACCGTGAAATTAGTCTAGCTTTTGCGTTTAGCCCAAACGAAGTAGTGAGTTCGATTAGCCGCAACGAACTCGCCGCAAGTACCAAAAGCTATGTGTTCGACTCAGGTACATTGAGTAATGTGAGCTTTGTCGCGATCCCTAAAAACGCACCGAGCAAACAAGGCGCAATGCTCGTGTCTAACTTTTTGCTCTCGCCCGAGGTGCAGTTTAGAGCGGCAATTAATGCAAAACTGGCAAGCGAGCCAGTTCTGGCCTTTGACAATTTCACCCCCGAGCAACAGGCGGCGCTTCGCGTTAACGCACAGGCGCCTGGTGCAGTTACGCCCATAGAGCTTGCGAGAAAAATTCAGGAGCCGCACCCGAGCTGGACAAACGCCATAGAACGCGAATGGCTAAAACGCTACGGCGGCGGTGCACCTTCGAAAGGGGACGAGTAACGAATGACTTGGGCAACTCGCTTTCTTTTTTTCGTGCTCGGGGCGCCACTGCTGCTTGGAAGCGCTCTCGCCTTGGCGCCGGCGTTCACACAAACCTCGCTCGTTGTGAATTCCACCGGCCAAATGGGGCAGCTGCTTCCGCCCGCGTTTTTAACGCTACTCTCGACCCCAGGGATAGCAACCAGTGCAATAACGAGTCTTGTCTCAGGGCTACTCACACCGGCCATTTCTCTGGCGATCGTTTTCCTGTTCTTGGCGGCGACACAGGGCAATAGTATCGGCAATGCGATTGCTAAACTTTCCGCGCCCGTGTTGGCGATACCCCACGCCGCTGCAGCCTTCGCTTTGGCGCTGTTGCTTGCACCTTCGGGCGTTGCGAGCCGAGTTGTCGCCTCGCTCTTAGGCTGGGATCTGCCCCCCGACTATCTTTTTATCAATGACCCAAACGGACTAGCGCTTATCCTTGGCCTCGTCTTAAAAGAAGCCCCCTTTCTTCTGCTAATCTCACTCGCCGCACTGCCCTCGCTCGGCGCGCCACGGCGCGTCGCTTTAGCGCGAACCTTAGGCTATAAACCGACGACAGCATGGCTACTTACCGTAGCTCCCGTGCTCTACCCTCTGGTGAGACTCCCGCTTTTCGCTGTAATCGTTTTCGCTTCGTCGGCCGTCGACGTCGCGTTAATTCTAGGGCCGAGTTTGCCGCCTACTCTCAGCGTCAGGCTCTTAGAGTGGTTTGTCGCGCCCGAAATTGAGTCGCGACAACTTGCTTCTGCTGCAGCGCTATTGCAGCTAGTTGTCAGCCTAAGTGCCCTAGGTATTTGGCTGCTCTTCGAACGCGTGGTTGCTCGAGCCTTTGCCCCGCTTGCGGCGCGAGGCGCGTCGCGACTTAGCGCACGCCGTGTCACTTACGACACGGCGCTCACCGCGCTTGGCAACGCGTTGCTGCCCTTGTCGCTCGCATTTATCTTAATCGGGATTGGCGCGCTTATGCTAACCAGCGTTGGCACAGAATGGCGTTACCCCGCGTTAGTGCCGAGTGTTTGGAGTACACAGCAATGGACGAGCGCACTCTCTGAATGGCGAGCGCCTTTATTTAACGCCACGATGATTGCGCTACTGTCGGTGACTGCCGCACTTGCCCTTTCACTTTTTATGCTCGAAGCGCAGGCTCGCAGCTCTGTCTCGACAGCCCGCATAGCGACTTTTCTTTACTTGCCCTTATTAGTCCCGCAAGTCGTTTTTATCTCGGGAATCGCTGTACTCGCCGAACGTGCACTGCTCCCTCCATCGCTTACTCTAGTCGCCGCGGGTCATTTTCTCTTCGTCTTGCCTTATGTTTATTTAACCCTGCAAGGCGGCTATGCACGGTTTGATACTCGCTGGTTAATGCTGGCGAGAACACTGGGCGCCTCGAACACCGTGTGCTTTTGGCGGATCCGCCTGCCCCTGCTGAGCACACAACTTGTTACCGCGGTCATGCTTGGTTTAGCGATTAGTCTTAGCCTTTATCTACCAACACAGATTTTGGGTGCGGGTCGTATTCCGACACTGACAACAGAGGCCATCGCGCTGGTGTCGTCGGGCAACCGAAGTACTATTGGTACTTGGGCGCTACTCCAATCTGCGTTGCCTACCCTGTGTTTCATGCTAGCCTTGGTGCTTCCTCGACTGATTTGGTCGCGCAGGAAAGGCATGCTCTGAGGATGTTAATGAACACAGGATTAGAATTACAGGATGTCTCTTTAAGCGTCGGTTCGCGGCAGCTACTCTCGCTTAGCTGCACCATTGCGCCCGGCGAGGTGATGACAGTCATGGGCGCTTCGGGCACAGGAAAATCGACGCTACTCGCCTTCATCGCCGGCTTTCTGAATGAGGCGTTTACTGCCGAAGGGAGAATCGTTCTTGAGAATAAAGCGTTGAATTCGGTTCCTGCCGAGCAACGACGTATCGGCCTCTTATTTCAAGATGCACTGCTTTTTCCGCACCTAAGCGTCGCCGAAAATCTTAAGTTTGGTTTGGTGCGCACAGCAGGCGAAAGCCGAAAAGACAGAGACGACCGCGTAGAGCAGGCCCTTGAGGCAATTTCTCTTGGTGGATTCGGCGACCGCGACCCTGCGTCGCTCTCGGGCGGGCAGCAGTCGCGAATCGCACTCATGCGACTGCTTCTGTCTGAACCTCAGGCAATTTTGTTGGATGAACCTTTCTCCAATCTCGACATGCAACTCCGCGGCGAGATACGCGCGTTTACCTTCGATTCGATACGTGCAGCGAATATCCCTGCGTTATTAGTGACTCATGACCTTGCCGATGCGCAAGCTGCTGGCGGCAAAATTCTCGCGCTGTGAACAACCTCACGGATTTCCATCTGCGAGTTTTCACACATCATCATATTAATCCTCTTTATGCGAGCTATGGATGGTGTGGAGATCATCGCCAAACTCGCTGAGGAAAAATGCGATTCGTCTAACCTTTTTGTTAGCAAAACAGCGTCTACTTAGCGTCTATTTAGCGACCCAGGGTGGCTGAATAATTAGGTTAGGATCGATGCCGGGTTTGGGGACGAATTTTTGTGAGCGGCCATATTGATTATCGCCGCCATACAAATTAAGCGCCTCGTCTACAGAGAACGTGTGAACTTCGATATAGCCATCTGGCAATGCACTCGGCACGAGCCAGGTATAGCGATAGTTGCCTTCGAAGTCTAAATTAACAAAGCGCAGGGGACCTAAGTCGGTAATCCAGATGCTGTCTTCGTTGACGATTATATCGAGGGGCAGCGTAAAGCCGTCCCAAACATCGACGAAGTCCATCCGCGCGGGATCATCGGTTGTGCGGAACACATTTATGCGTCCACCCGACCTATCGAGCGCAAAGACGAGTCCGTTAGGGCCTACACCTAATGCATGAATACCATTGAACTGACCGGGCTCTTCGCCGAAACCACCAAATTCGCCTAGGTAATTGAGGTCTTCATCCATGATCATCACGCGATGATTATCGAGGCCGTCGGCTATTAGCACGCGACCGTCGGGCAGAAACGCGACATCCTGCGGGCGACCAAAATGTGTTGCATCATTGCCAGGCACTAATTTCTCGCCAAGCGTCATAAGCAGCTCACTACCGTCGTTGCTAAACACATAGATCTGATGGAAGGTCTCGTTAATTACCCAAACACGCTTCTCTGGGTCGTAGGGACTAATGCGCACACGATGCGGACCCGGACCATCAGAATCGGCGCAGAGGAAATCCCATTGATCCCACAGCTGAATAACCTCGCCATCGGCATTGAGCTCGTATAGGCAGTTCTTCCACGTGCGACGCTCTGTTTCGAATAGCACGTTAATGCCCATGTCGCCCGCAAAACCCAAGAAATCGTCTTTGATAGGATAGGGCAATACTGTCTCACCACGCTGCGCGATGATAATGCGATCGGGGGATTCTGCCCACACGCCAGAATTGCCGCCAAACGCGAAACCTGGCTCGGCGAAGGGCTTATGCCATAGCGACTGAATATCATAGGGGCTCGGGCCTATAGGGCCACGCGCATTGCCTTCTGGTGCTTGCTGGGCTGTCGCAGCTGACGCGGCAACGAGGCTTACTGCCGTGCCAAGCGCGCCTAGTAGCGACCTGATTGGAGAGGTTTTACCGCGGCGACTTCCGCTCTCATGATTCCGACGCGTTGTCTGACTACTTAGCATTTCGTGCTCCCTTACCTGATAATAATTATTCTAGAAAGTGATACCCCATAGTGGCAAGTTCTTGGCTACCGCACAATACTCGCGGCAACCGGTTAACACGCTCGCTCTTGACTACTCTAAGCGAATAACAAGCTCTGCGGTAAACAGCATCGACCTATCCAGATCGCTCTGCGCCCACTTCAGTAAGGTTTCTGTGCTTTCTTCAATAATCGCAGCCTGACTCTCTTGGCCATTCAAAATCACGGTGACAGGCGCTGTGAAATCGATTTCGCTAGGGCTGAGTAGGAGTGTGAATCCCTTCACCCCCGAAGTATCGACGGAAAACGTATTCCCCTCTCGGGTTGCGGTGATCACCGCTGGCTTACCGAATCCAGTTCGCTCATCGATGACAAGCCAGTGGTTGCGGTTGTACGCGTCGGTACGGTCGGCAACCCATTGCAGCACATCAGGCAATGCGTCACGCGGATTATCGCGTTTGAACGCTTCGATGCGGTCGAGCTGATTGGGGAGCCAGTCGAGATTATGACCCCCATTTTCGATAACCGTAAATTCGAAGTTGACCTTCGCCTCGCCTAACACATCGACAAAAGGTTGGATCGACGACGCCGGATAGAGCGGATCATTTTCGCCATTCACGATAAACAGCGGTTTGTCGCGCAGGTTCTCGAAATAGAGCCGATAGCCGCCGCCACTCTGCGGATTTCTCAGGACAGCCGCATTGCCGATGTAAGGGAGAAACGCAGCCCAGGGCGTTGGCTGCTTGAAAGCGAAGAAATAGGCACCCGTGCCGCCATCGGACACGCCACTCATCGTTACGCGATTATCGTCTACGCTGTAATCACGTTTCACTCGGCGCAATATGTCAGGAATGCTCTGCGCCTGCTCTTCTTGCCACCAGACGGCATCGCGCCAAGCCGCAGGGACTACTGTGATTTTGTCTTCACTGAGCAAATTTTCATACCCGCGGCGCCAAAACTCCTCATTGTCTTGCCAGGCGGGCCTGCCAACGCCACCGTGCAACATAAACTCAACAGGATAGCGCTTGCTCGGATCGTAGCTTGTCGGCACGAGCACCGCATAGGGTAACTCGAGACCAGAGTTACTCGTGCGACTCGCGCGCACAACACCGGTAGCGACATCGCGCCTGTGTAAATCCGCGCCCGCCAGCGCCCGAAAAACACTTCGCGTATCGGGTTTCGCCGCAAGCAGATTTGCTGCAGCGGCGGTGCGCGCCTCTTCGGATTGCGCATGCCAAAAACTGTCGACAAGAGTGTGTGTCGCATCGCTAGCGGCGCTCGGCTGCGCGCTCACATTTGTGGCAAACGCTGTCAGTGCGACTGAAAGCAAAAAGGCACCGAAGGGGTGCTTGCTGCGAGCGGGCATGTTGTTCTCCTTGCTCTATGCGATCGCATGGCGCAATAAAATAAATAGTCCGATAAATGATCCGGTAAATGATCCGGTAAATAGCCCAACAAGAGTAGGCGCGCACGGAGCGTAAGTCTAGCCACAGTGGTTGGCGCGTGTTTTTTTCCTCAAGCACGTATACTCTTAGACTGCTTACGCAAAGCCCATGTATTCTTAGCTCGAAGACTTGCAACAGACGCAGTGAACTCAGGGAAACTCAGTCGCAGTGCTCAGCATCGAAATCTCGCTACATAGTCCACTCCAATCAGCCCGAGGTGTTAGGCCTGCTGCCGGCTATTTTCTTGCCATGGCCTTAGCCGTTTGCCTCGCCTCCCTGCCCCTGCCCGCGGTCGCGCAAGACGACGATCAACTTACCGTTCTCGACCTTGATCAGCCCCTGCGGCTCGATTTCGGTGGGTTCTGGGAGAAAGACTATCGCCGCAGCGACAATTGGCAAGACGAGCTCACGCGCAAAATGCGGCTACGCCAAGAATCCGCTGCGCGGCAGGGTGGCAACCCCGGTGCTGCGGCTAGAGTCAGCGTTCCGCCTATTTCGATAGGTAATATCAATCTCAATGGCAGCCGCGGGCGCGGCGCTAGCATCGTAGACCTTGCACGCCTCGCGGAATACATCAGCCGCCAAACCACACTGCGCATCGATCAAACCCGCGACGAGATTCGGATCGAGCGCCGCGGAGATTCGAGTCTCGTGTGTGGCACTGGGTGGCAAGTGGTGCAGACCTTTACCAGTAGCTATGGCGTCGAGGCCTGTGGCTGGGACGGACAGCAGCTAGTCTTTCAGACGATGCTTCCCGATGACCTGATTGTCGTTCATCGTTTTAGCGTGTCATCCGACGGCCTGCTGCTTAATCTAATCACGTCGGTCATTAGCAAAGGCAGCGAATCTTTCGATCTGCGACAAGCCTTTAATCGCTACGATGCCCCGCGCGCCGAATTCGACTGCGAACAAACCCTAAGCCGCGGCCGCGTCTGCAGCCAAGCAGGCTCGCCGCAATGAACTATGCATTTATCGTCGTTGCACTCGTAATCGCCTCGCTGACTGGCTGTGCACAACGCAGCACAATGCCCGAAGACACCAGCGCCGCGGATGCGCTCGCTGCGCGCCCGACGATTGAGCCCGTCGGGTCGGTCAGTCTGGTCACCGCGCAAATGCGCGCGCCAAGTCTCGCTAGCGACACGCTTGGCACGCGCGTCGACATCGGCATAGTGCCTTTTACTACGCGCGAAAATGCGGTCAACAAAGCAGCATTCGGCGATTGGATTTTCGACGAAATTAAACAGAAAGAGACGCAGTTCTTACCCCACCTTCTGAGCAAAGCGCTTATTGAGTCAGATTTATGGGGCGCAGTGAGAGTGTTGCCAGAAGCCGATCCCTCTCTGGTCATAACGATTCGCGGCGAGATAATTAGCTCTACCGGCCTCGACCTAGCAGTGCATATTAACGCTACTGACAGCAGCGGTAGGGTCTGGTTAGCGCAGGATTACGCCGACGTCGCTCAGCTTTCCGACTACCCAGAATCGACGCGCTTTACCTACGGTAACCGTTTCGATGGCGCGAATTATGTCGATCCTTTCCACGACCTCTATAAGCAAGTAGCAAATGATCTGCTCGCTGCACGCGACGGACTAGACGACGGCCTCCTAGCCGAAACCCTGCAGATCGCCGACCTCGTCTACGCGCGCGATCTCGCGCCCGAACGCTTTGCCAGGACGCTCACCGAAAACGAAGAAGGACTTCTACGACTCGTCACACTCCCCGCCGCCGACGATCCGATGCTCGCTCGCGTAAGCGACATGCGCTATCGGCATCATTTATTCATCGACACAGTCGACGAGTACTACCAAACGCTTTACGAAGATATACAGCCGGCTTACGTGCTCTGGAGGCGCTATTCGCTCGATCAAACCGAAGAGACGCTTAGCCGCGAGGCGACGCCGCCATCGACAACCACCTACGGCGACTCACGCAGTTTCTTGGCACTAAGCCAACGATACGATCGATTTAAGTGGAGCAAGATTTACGAACACGAGTTCACCGAACTCGCGGCTGGCTTCAATAACGAGTTGGCGCCTGCGATGCTCGCACTCAATGGACAGGTGCACGGCTTGTCCGGCACGATGGAGCAGCAATACAGAGAATGGCGCGGAATTCTCCGCGCCCTTTTCGAACTTGAGACTGCGCCACTAAGCGAGCGCGACCTCGAAGAGTGAAAGCAGGCGACTCCATGCTCGTTCCGCCTGCGCTTCGTCATAAACCTGCGAGTCTGGCGGACACCAGCCGTGCAGCGTATTGGTATACACCTCTATCTCGGCTGAAATACCTGCAGCCGCATACGCGGTATTAAGCGTGTCTTTAGCCACAGGGTCGGCTGCGTCATCGTTAGCTGCCACACAGTGCAGCATCGCTGACTGAGTCTGCGGGATAAGTAGATGCGGGCTATTGTCTGCATCGGTCGCCAGGCCGCCACCATGGAACGTGCCACCCGCGCCAAGGCGATCTGGCACAGCTGCCACCGTACGCATGACCATTGGGCCGCCCATGCAATAGCCTGTTGTACCGATGCGTCGCGATGTATCCACCGAAGGTTGAGCATCGAGAAACGCGACCATTGCGCGAGCATCCATAAAATGCGTTTCGGCATTGAGATTGCGCGCCATCGGTAAAACGATTTCTCGCGTCTCGGGCTGGCCGAAGCTCGCGCCTTCGCCCACTACAGGAGACCGCGCATCTCGGTAAAATGGATTCACGACCAAGACGCTGTAGCCCGACTGCGCAAGGCGTTTGCCCATAGCACGGAATGCGGGCCGCAGGCCGAGGATATCGGGCCACACAATAACAGCAGCATGGCTGCCTTGCGCGGGATGCACAAAATAACAATCGGCAACGCCGTCCTGGGTTGCGATATCTACGTCACTCTCAACCACCGACTGCGCGTTCGCCACGGGCGGCAGCAAAATCGCCGATCCAGCGACGGCAGTCATCAAGCCAAATTCGCGCCGCGAAAAAGCGGTGCCTGTTTTTAACTTGCTCTCATTTCCTGCAAGGAACGCCTCGGCGTCTTGTTGGGTATCTAGATCACACATAGTAAGTCCTTAGAAACTCTTCTTATTTAAGTGACACTGCGAATAAAGCGGTTAGCAATCCGGACTAAGCATAGGAGGAGGCGTTTAAAAACTCAAGCGGGCCAATTAGTCTTTTCCATGCGTTACCGACATCGAAGAAGTAGCGCAATTTGTTTTAAGTCAAAACACGTAAGTCCCTGCGCGTTAAGCTCAGCTAGGAGTTCACTTGAAATCGAGGCCTTTATGAACAAAGAAGACTTTAGACAGGCAACGCGTACACAGCTTGATGCCATCGACAGCGAAATCAATACGCACGGGGCGCAGCGTCAATTGGCTTTGCAGAATGCCGCGTTCAGGCGGCGCGTAGAAAACTATGTGGGTGTCGGTGCTGCCCCACAAAACTCTGCGGCAGACTTACCTCGCAGTAATGCGGCGAAAGAATCTCTCTTGGAGGACGCCGTGGCTCTCGAAGCACTGTTTGCAGTCGAACATCCCGTCGCAGAGAAATTACTGCGAGAATTAATCAACTCGTTAAGCCGCCTTGGCATTTAATTTCACTGTTGGCAACCGCTCAGAGCGGTTGCAGTTCGAGCGGGATCGATCCTTCTCTGCTTCCGATCATTGCTCCAATTAGCGTATCGCCCCAGGTGTATTTTTTCTGCATGAGCTCGTTGATCCGCGCCGACTTGTCGGGGCGCGCCTCAACGCGGTACTGAGCGCTCACGCCCTCTCTCACCACGGTAACCGAATCGTTTAGTAGAATTCGATCATACCAACCCGAGCCGTCGGCCCCGACACGCAAATAGGCCATGCCTTCATCGTCGGCCACCCAGAGCCGCGTAATCTGCATATCGCCCGCCTCGTCGGCCGCGATAAGTTCGACCACTTCGATGCGCTCAGCCGCAAGCCGCTCAAGGCCTGCAAACGCTGCGCCTACAAGCAATAGCCCAAGGAAAATCCATTTCACTACTTTTAGTAACTGTGCCATAAGTTGATATCCGTCTCGCTTTTATGATCGGGGTCGCTCGGTGACTGCAGCCGAGACAAAAGTCTTGGGTACACGCTAGCAATCATAGAGTGACTTAGCTACTGTAGGCAATCACGAACATTCATTCTACTGAGCCTCAGTTGGGCCTTCCGACTTGACGCTCGGTTTAATAAATCATTTTAGGTTAGGAGACCTTCATCATGCGCGCATTGTTTCGCTTTATTGCTACTCTCCTTTTTGTCCTCATCATTGGTGTTGGCCTTTTTTTCATCGGCATGCGGTTTCACGATGGCCCACTAGAAATAATCTCAGGCGGCCCATTTAAAAGCGGCGAGCTGAGCTCAACACCAATAAGCTGGGATTTTATTAAAGACCGGCAAGAAATCGAATTTCAAACTCTCGATCCGACCACCTCACGCACCGTATGGCTCGGCGTCATCGAGGGACGTCTATTTCTTGTGAGCGGCTATATGAACACCGGTTACGGAGGACTTTGGAAGCAGTGGCCTCACTACCTCAGCGAAGACGACCGTATCATTCTGAGAATCGACGGCAAGCTTTACGAACAACGCCTCGAACGTGTTATGGGCGGCGAGCTCGTTGCGCCAGTGCTCGCAGAGTTTGGTCGCAAATACGGATTCGGAGCAGTAAGCGACGATTCGCCGGTGACAAGCGGCGATACATGGATGTTTGAGGTGCTGCCTCGTTAACGCTTTGTTGCTCACTCTTCCTCGCGAGCCACGTGCGAAATGTCTATACTCGTCGACTTTTAAACGACCGCAACTACGCGCGTTATTTTAAGAGGACATACTATGCAGGCAATTAGAATACTTTGCGTCGGCGGGACTATCGATAAAGTCTATTTCGATGCGTTAAGCGAATATGAAGTTGGCGTCCCTTACGCGCTCGAAATGCTCGAAGAACTCAATCTTAACCTCGACTGCCGAGTCACCTCGCTCATGCGCAAAGACTCGCTAGAAATGGACGACGCCGACCGCGCGCTCGTGCGAGATGCGGCAGCGCAGACCGAAGAGGAGCTTATTGTTATTACCCATGGCACCGATACCATGGTCGACACAGCCAATGCATTAAGCTCACTTTACAGCGAGAAAAGTTACACAAAGACTATTGTGCTGACTGGTGCGTTGACGCCAGCAATTTTCAAAAAATCGGACGCCATGTTTAATCTCGGTGCGGCTTTAACTGCCGTGCAAACGATGAAACCCGGCATCTATATCGCCATGAGTGGCCAAGTTTTCTCCTTCGACGCAGTGAAAAAAGACAGAGAAGGCCAACGCTTCGTCGCTGTCTAGACGAGCGTGCATGTTCAATCGCTGCGAATACTACTCGTCGAACAGTGCTGCGTTCTGTGCGGCAATATTCATATAATCGCGTTTAAACCCTGCGAGCAAATAACCTTCGGCAATCAGTTTATCCGTCGCCTTCTCATATTGCGTAAGGTAGTCATCAAAGTCTCGATACAGCTCATCGAGCGAGCGGCGCGCATCGCTCGACTGCGCTGCTGCCACCGCATTCGCAGGCAAAGGAATATAGCCACCCGATAGACGCGCCAGCGAAAGCGGCGCGCCTGTCGCCACAGCACGGAGGTTCCATGGGACGAAAGTCGCCAAGGGGACTTGGGTAAGCGGCGACAACACCGTCGTTTCGGCCGAATCGTTATTGTCCAGATTAACAGCCGGTACCAACGGATTGTAATAACCCCTCGCGGTTTGCGGATGCGTATCGATTATTCGCTCGCTCGCCCAGCGCATACCGTAATCCGCGACACCCGGTTGGTATATCGCCGTCGGATGGTTAATCCCAGGTAATGGATTCCACGCGTCGTGGTTTATTTCTTGACCGTTATGCGAGGCGACCAAACTGCCATCGGCGATACGCGGGTAGCGAGACGGCGGCGGCTCTGCACCCTCGGCAATCCACCTCACCATCGCCACCATCAAAGACTCCGACAGCGGAGACCACCGGTTAGGATTGGGCGCCAGTTGCCCAGACGATGCCGGGCGCGGCAGACCGCTGCCTGAGCCATGCTGCGACCCGCCCAAGGTATAGAATCTTACACCGCTTGGCAGCACAGCATCTTCGGTGCCTTCGGGATTAGTATGCGGAAGCGAGCCACCGCGCACCCAGTATTCATTTGAGGTTTGGATGTGCATGATTTTCGGCTCTGTGCCGCTGGCGATCGACCTCTTTAATACGCCGTCGCTACGACCACTAAAAGGATCGACGCTTTCGCCATAGGTAAACGGAAAGTAGTCGTTAGGGTAGAGATGGTTGGAGTGCTGGCCGTTGGTTCTCGTCGGCATCGCAAAACGAATATTAAACATGCCGTAGCCCGCGCCGGCGATAACCGGTATCACCCCATCGAAAACACGCCTTCCCTCAAGATCGGCGTTAAAGCCCTCGTGAACAAATTGTCGCAGGAGTCGTCCGCTCTGAGAAATACCCCACGCTGCAGTATGGTTGATGCTAGGCAATGCAAGCTGCGTGAGCTGTGTATCGCTCTGGCCACCAAAACGAATCAACGAAACAAGGTCGCGAATCGCTGTCATTCCTGCGCCAGACAACACCGGGTCTTGCGCTTCATAGATAAGCTCATAAATGAGACCCGGCTCGAACCCTTCCTTAAGCATTAACTCAACAAGCGGCTGATTAGCGTCTTTCTGCGGCGTTACCTGTAGCTCAAATTCATCGCGCGAAATAAGTTCTCGCGCATCGTGCTGATAAAGCCGCTTGGTTAGTCTTGCTCCAGCGAGACCTTCGCGAGTGGGCGTGTACGCCAAATGGCCGCTGCCCGCTATATTTTCGGTGAACGAGGGGCTTCCTACTGTCACCTCATAGCGCACATTCGCGGTTATCGCCGCACCGGCGTTCTTCACAATAGGTGAATGTAATCTTAGTCTTTCGGGGCCCGCGCTTATTTCGTTTATCCAGCCAGTAACGAGATAGGTGTAGCCTAATTTTGACAGTGGGTGATCGAGGCCAGCCTCGGGCGGAACTCGGCTACCGCCGCGATTATTTACATTGTAGTAAAGAACGTCGGTTGCAATGTTGGCAGAAGGAACAAGGAGTTTAAAATCTGCCGAATACTCAACCAGCCCCTTGGCATTTGTTGGTGCTAAGGCCAAGTCGACAACGGCCGCGTTCGCTGCCTCGTTTGGGTCGAGCGTAAAGTGGACTACCCCGGTTATCGACTCATAGCTAAAGTTTACATCGGCAGTAGTAAGGGTATCGCGCGAAGCGACGTCGATAGACACGACCTCGGCAATCGAAGGTGCAGTAAAAAGGCTGCTGAGAGCGAGCCCGGCTAAAGCTAGCCTCAAACAATGCGTTGACTTATCGCGGCGATATCCCATCACTACTCTCCCTAGTAATTGTAGCTAGGGAGTTTTGTGTATTTAACGTAAGGAGTCAACGGCAGCGGCAGCGTCTATTCGACGCTGCAATCGGCGTTGATAAAGCCAAGGAACAAGCGCGGTGAGAATCGAGCCGATGACCAATAGCACAGCGCCCGCGATGGAGAGCAACCCAAGCCTGTCACTAAAGGCATAGTCGGGTAGAAAGAAAACCGTCAGTTTAAGTGAGCCTATGGTAAAGAGCGGCGCCAGCGCTAGCACAGCACTCACTTTCGAGGCGTCCCAGCAGCTCATCGCCTCGGCGAAACACCCATACGCTATCACCGTATTGATACAGCAAAATGCCAAAAGCGAAAACTGCACAGGCGTCAGATCAAACACCAGTGAGGGAGACACCAGCGGTAGCAGCACGGCAATCGAGAAGGCGTAAATCACGCTCAATATCTGCACCGGCGTATAGCTTTTGAGAAGCTGCTTCTGCAGGAGCGCGTAGACAGTCCAAGTTATCGCCGCTGCCACCACAATCAGCACACCCACAGTCTGCTCATTCTCAAGGCTGTTTAGCTCAAAAAGTCGCTCATTAAAGAACAACAAAAGCCCGCCTACGATGAGCAGCGTGCCCAATTTTTGTACGGCTAGAAACGGTTCTCGGTAAATCACCACGCCACCGAGGATGAGGAACAGCGTGCTCAATTGAATCACCGCCTCGCTCGTCTCGCCATTGACGAAATTAAGGCTGAAGGAAAAGAAAAAATAGTTTGCGCAGAGGCTGGCCGAGGCGAGAAGCAAAAACCATTTTGTCAGTGTTGGCGCAGACGTAAGCCTAGGAAGCTGATTGGTTGCAGCGAGCCATACCCAAAGCACAACGCCCGCAACGAGAAAGCGATACCAAACGATTGTCGTCGCATCCATGCCCGAAAGCACTTCTTTAAGCGCAACAGGCAGCATGCCCCACATCACCGCGGCGGTAAGCGACAAGAGAAAGCCTTTGAGGTTGCTTTGGGGAGCTGCGCCGGTGGATGACATGCTAGAAACACTCGGTAAAAAGGAGCGGCATCCTAGCATGAAAGTGCGACGGCGTAACCGGCAAGGCAATCGGAAAGAATGCCGCCGACTACCAGACAGAAACCAGCGGAGTGTTAACTTAGATGCAGCGCGCTAGAGAAGCGCGAGCTGAGAAACTCCATTTGATCGGCGAGCACATTGTGGTTAGACAAATACAGAAACTCGTATTGGTTGGGCACGAAAGGCACCGCCAGCAGCTCCATCCCTGCCTGCTCGGGAAGCCTATCTGCTTTGCGATTATTACATCGCCTGCAGGACGTCACGACATTCGTCCAAATATCGAGGCCACCTTTGGACAGCGGATGCACATGATCGCGGGAAAGCTCGTGATAGCCAAATGTTTTGCCACAATAGAGGCAGAGGTTGCAGTCACGTCGAAAGAGGAATTTGTTCTCAAGAGGAGGATCGGCGAACACGTCGTGAACTTTGCCGTCGCAGGCAACGATGCTAGGCAGCCTGAGCACCGACTGGATACCGCTGCGATTTAGCCCGCCGCGCATCTCGAAGACGGTGTCGCCTAGTGACCAGATAACCTGCTCTTTGACAAGCAGCGTCGCGGTCTCTTCGCGCGTAAGCCAACTCACCGGAATACCCGCTTTGTTCAATCTGAGAATCTTCGCATTCACACCGAATCACTCGCCTCCAAGGACATTGATCGATCACGCTCGTTTCTTTACTGACTGATGCTTCTTACCCTTTCTACTTTAATCTAAGTCTACACCGGTAGGGGCAATACTACACGCTGCTCTCAATCTTCTACTCTGTCTTATACTCTATCTTCTACTGTCTTCTCTTTCTCTTTATCGGGTATCGGCAGGCGGGGGTTCTGCTCCAGTGCAGACAGGCTCCGCTAACCGCGAAGCGCGGCGGCTTCTAGCTTGCGCTGGCGCCTGCGTTCGGGCCCGCCGCTAGTGAGCCAGTAGAGTCCGTGAATGCCAATTAGCATAAGCGCGAATAGCGGCAGCGTGCCATAGTCGGCGCCGCCAACCTGAAAATAGAACACCGCATTATAGTCGCGATTCTCGGTTGGATGGCGCGCGGTGACGACACCTATATAGGCACCTTTCTCTTCGAATGTGTATTCCGTGCTGTAATAGCCGCCGTCTTCGATCCGCGGCTCTTCATAGAATACCGTGAGCGCGTCGAGGTCTTCTATCGCTTCGATATCTGACCACGCTGCAAAGCGGCCGAGCTTATCAACGTCTTTAATAATGCGCAGATCGATTAGCATGTCGGGCAGCAGCTCATGGAGGTATTCCATAACGAACACAGAACGTGCGACATCGGGGATGTCCTCGCAGTGCTCTTCGGCCTCGCTCTGTTCAGGCTGGAAAACCGTGAAATGAGCTTGCAAAAAATTGATGCTAATAAGACACACGTCGTCTTCGAATGCGACGCCGCCATGACCAAACGCCGGTGCAGAGGTAAGAAGCAGCGCAGCGCTGAGGAATACTGGAAGGAGTCGGTTCATTCTCTGTCTCAATTTATCAGTGTGATTATGCAGTAGTTCAACCGGCTAGCTACCGGCTTCACCTACCAGGCGATGGTCGAGCCATCGTAGTTGTAAAATTGACCTGTGTTGGCGCCGCTCAGGCCATCGATTACGTTAAGCATCCCGCTGACACTCTCGGGCGCATCGATGTTGCCATTAGGCCCGCCCATATCGGTGCGGACCCAGCCCGGATGCAGCGTCGTGACGGCGATGCCCTCGGGCGCAAGGTCTATTGCGAGGGTTTTTACAACCGAATTGAGCGCCGTCTTCGAGCTGCGGTAGATGGTTGAGCCACCGCGGCCATTGTCTTCGATCGAGCCCATCTTCGAGCTGATATACACCAGCTTCTTGCCACTACCCTTACGCACATTTTCGATAAGCAGTTGTGTTAGCAGCATCGGAGCAACCGCATTCGTATAGAGAACCTCGGCCATTGCAGGTCCTTCGACGTGACCAAAATTGGCGTCGCGTGGCCCATAGACTCCCGCATTGTTGATAAACACGTCGATTGGCTCGTCGTTGAGCAGGTCGACAGCCTCGCGCATCGACGCCTCATCAGTCACATTCATCTCAACGAGCGAGAGCTGGCCGCTGTGCTTTAGTGTTAGCGCAGTGAGGTCAGTCGCCGTCGCGATGTCGCGGCAGGTAGCAATTACCCGTTGCCCGCGCGCGAGCAGCTGCCGTACAAACTCAAGGCCGAGGCCACGATTACAGCCAGTGATGAAATAGGTAGACGTTGACATAGCGGACTCCGAGCGGGTGAAGGACTAGGGGCAATCTCTGATCAGCATGACCGGTTCTCTCTGTTATGAGTCGAAGCCCGAGCTGTTATACTTTTGTAATTATACCTCAGGCGATCTTAAAACTGTGGCTGAAGTAGCTCGTTCTTCGCTTATTGCTAGTCGCTTATTGTGAAGTCGGCTAGCGCCTGAGAATACGAATCAAAGAGAGACTACGACCATCATGACGACACACAACCTCACGCTCAGCCTCATTACCGCCGCGCTCGGCGCGCCCTTTTTATTGGCGGGCAGTGCCCATGGGCAGAATGCGGCGACCCAGCAAAATGTCGAAGAAATAGTCGTGATAGGTGTTGTGCCGGGTGGCGCGGGCATCGACCGAAATAAAATTCCCTATCCCGTGCAGACCGCAGATGCGGCAGCAATACAGCAGGCCGACAGCGCCAGCCTAGCGGACTTTCTCCGCCGCGGCTTCGGCAGCGTCACGCTTAACGACGCGCAGAATAATCCGCTGCAGCCAGATCTTCAGTACCGCGGTTTCACCGCCTCCCCATTGCTCGGCCTTGCACAGGGCTTGAGCGTCTATCAGAACGGCGCCCGCATCAACGAGCCGCTCGGCGACTCGGTCAATTGGGATCTCATGCCGCAATCGGCTATCGCCGGCGTAACGCTAACCGGCGGTACAAATCCCCTCTTCGGACTCAACAGCCTCGGCGGGTCACTCGGTATTCGCATGAAAAACGGCTTCGAATTCGAAGGCTCTCAGCTCGGCGTGCGCACCGGCTCGTTCGGACGCACAACCGCATTCCTCGAGACCGGCGGCAATAACTACGACGGCACCGAAGGCTTTGCCTATTACCTTAATGTCGAATCGTTCGACGAAGACGGCTGGCGCGACCAATCCGCTTCAGAGGCGCTTAACGCCTACGCGAGCGTTGGCTGGCGCGGCGAGCGCGGATCGATTAATGCCGATCTGCAGCGCGGCGACTCGAATCTTCGCGGCAACGGCGCGGCGCCAGTTGAGCTTCTTGCTCTGAATCGCGCCGCAATTTTTACGGCGCCCGACATCACCGAAAACGATCTACTGATGGCGGCGCTCGACTTCGCGTTTGAGCTCACGCCCACGCAAACTCTCAGCGGCAACCTGTACAATCGCCGCAACACAACTGATGCTTTTAACGGCGACGGCTCCGAGTTCGGCGTGTGCAACTTCGGCGGTAGGCCAACGCTTATCGAGGCGCTCGAAGACGACGACCTCGAAGAGATTGGGCTCGACGACGACGATCTCTGTGACAATCAGTTCGCCAGCGCCGATGCGTTAGAGGACTATCTCAATACCCTAGGTTCTGACGACGAGTTTAATCTCGAAGACTTCACCGACGACCTCTCGGGAACCGGAAGGCTCAGCGACGAGGCTATCAACAATATTAGCCGACGCACGCAGCGCAGCCGCGGCATAGACCTGCAGTGGAGCAATACCTCACCGGTAGCAGGTTTCGACAACCAGCTCATCGTCGGCGGCGCCTATTTCCGCGGTCTGTCTACTTTCGACTCAGTGCTCGAGCTGTCCGATCTAGACCCCATCACGCGCGTAACCACCGGACTCGGCACGGGCACATTTGTCGATGCCGAGGCTACGTCTGTCACAACGGCGACACGATCAACCAGCCTGTATTTCACTAACACAACTCAGTTAACCGACTCGCTCGCGCTCACCCTCTCCGCGCGTGCCAACGACACCGACGTCAGGCTGCAAGATATCAGCGGAGTGCGGCCCGAACTCAACGGCGAACATCGCTTTCTGCGCGTCAACCCTGCCGCCGGTCTTACTTGGCAGGCCAATGAAGCTACGATGCTCTACGCGTCTTATAGCGAATCTTCGCGCGCGCCAACGCCTATCGAACTCGCCTGCAATGAGGGTGTTTTCGAGGTTGCCCAGCGCTTCGCTCTCGAGCGGGGCGACGACCCAGACGACATCGACTTCGAATGCCGCCTGCCCAACGCCTTCCTCGCCGACCCGCCACTAGAACAGGTCGTCGCTAAGAATATCGAACTTGGCGCACGCGGCACTCTCGTGCTGCCCCTAGCGGCCCTCGGCGCTCTGCAATACGAGGTCGGCTTATTCAACACAACAAACCGCGACGACATTCTCTTCCAGACCACTGGCCGCTCGACCGGACTCTTCGCCAATGTCGATAAGACTCGACGCCGAGGTGTCGAGGGCAAAGTGCTAGGCAGCGCAGGCGCGCTGAGTTGGATGATTGCCTACAGCCATATTGAGGCAACGTTCGAAGCCGACTTTAACGCACTCAGTCCGAATCACGACTTCGCCGACGGTGAGGGTGAAATTGCGATTTCAAAAGGCGATAGCATACCCGGCATTCCAGAACAGCAATTCAAACTTGTCGCTGACTACGCGCTCACCCCGCGCTGGCAGTTGGGGCTGGACATGCTCGCCAACAGCGGCCAAACCTTGAGAGGTGACGAATCAAACCAACTCGCACCCACCGCTGGCTATGCGATACTCAACCTGCGTACACGCTATGCCTACAGCGATCGGTTCGAGGTCTACGCCCGCGTAGATAATCTCTTGGACAGGGATTATGAGACGTTTGGTTTGCTAGGGGAGGAACCGGGCGAGGTCGACGTGCCGCTGATATCCGAGATGACCATTCCGCGGTTTTTGGGTGCGGGTCAGCCGCGCGCTGCGTTTGTTGGACTCAGGGTTAGGTTCTAGCCGATTTCTCTGCCACGCTCTTCCATGCTCTCCTGCTGGCTGCTACTGCGCCCAGGAGAGAGCACAGATTAGTGACCCAGTTTGCGCTCAACGATCACGAAGAAAATTTACCGCACGATCCGGAAAATCGGTGAAGGCACCATCGATTCCAGCCTCGAAGAAAAACGCGTCAAGCATGTCCTCGAAGCTACCTGCCCACTCAGCCACCTGGCCCTCGTCTGCCCTGAAAGTATACGGATGCACCTGCATGCCATTGGCATGCGCAAGCGCCACAAGGTTGCTGATCCTCAGGTTGCCCGGCGTAGAATCCGGCGCAATGAGAAGGCTTTTGTCTGGACCAAAGCCATCGGCGTAGCGCCCCACTTCTTGCATGCCGCTTTCGTTAAACATCCACTGGTATTCTTCGTCGTCGCCAACGAGCATGACCAGATTTAGGTCGATGCCGGCCTCGGGGAGGATCTCGTCGCGCAGGCGTTTAACCTCCTCCCAACTAAAGGTTTGCAAAAATACCTTTTGTTCTTTGCTCGCATAGCCATAGGCCTTGAGTTCGGCGACCACTGCGCGGCCAAGGTCTTTGCCTTCGGCCAAATGAAATTCGGGTGATTTTATTTCGGGATAGATACCTACGTCGCGGCCCGTAGACTTATTCATCCCTTGAATCAATTCTAACTCTTCGGCCAGCGTCGCAATGCGAAACGAGGAAGTGTTCATCGGAAAACGCGCGGCGTAGCCCTGCACGCGCTCGCCCTCGACGACCCGCGCACCTTCGCTCGCCGCGAGTTGACGAATCTCTGCAAGCGTAAAATCGATCGCGTAGTGTTTCCCGTCTGCGCGCGCCCGACCCGGAAATTTTTCAGCCACATCAGTGGTTCGATCCAGCGTGATATCGTGGATGACAATAAGCTGATCGTCTTTGGTCATGACTACATCTTGCTCGATGTAATCGGCGCCCATGGCATAGGCCATCGCCTTCGCTTCGAGCGTGTGCTCGGGAAGATAGCCGCTCGCGCCACGATGGGCGACCACCACCTTTTGAGCAAACGCACCCGATGAAGTTATGACCGCCATAGCTAACACTCCGAAAACTTGCATTGCACGCTGCAGTAGATTCAACATAGGTAATACTCTTATTTTCTCTTTGATGTATCGCGATTAGGAACCGAAGCGATACCTTAACTTAATTGCGAGGGTGTCGACTATCGTATCCGTCCATGACTGCACCAACAAATCTTGGAAAGTTTCGAAGCTATCGGTAGGCAGATTGCTGCCGCGTGTGTACACAACGAATAGATCCGAAAGCGGGGCAATCTCCCACCGGTAGCGCGCTTGGAAAGTGAGCCTGCTAATGGTGAAATTATCAGAATCGTCGTCAGATTTAGCGACCGGTTGTAGGAAGTCCAAATTTTGTGAATCAACCTGCCAGAATCGATCCTCGAACGCCTTAAGCGCAGTCCATTGCAACGTAAACCGAAGCTGCTGCCACGCGTTTAGAAAATAATTCATCTCTAGCTGCGGCGCCCATTGGTGGGACTCAAAACTGGTATACGAGCCGCTCCCTTTGTGGACTAGCAGCGCTTCCCGGTCGGTATAGTCAAGCCTCAAATCACTCGAAAAGCGATCATTAGGTCGCCATGTGAATCGAGCCGAAGCACCAGTTCTCGCGGGCCCAAGTTCATCTTGATCAAGGTTTAGATCGAAATTGAACGCTAGCTTATCGGCGGGGTTAGTTCTAAAGCCGAGATTTAATCCGTACCGGCCCTCCACTTTAAAATCGCCTGTTCCGCGACCGAGTCGATCATCGATGCGCTCAGGGAAATAACGCAGACTGACGTCATAAGTATTGTTATTAAGGGTGTTGTAGCCGCGGTTTAAAAACAACCCTAGCCTGACTGGTTCGCCATCAGTATTCCATTGGTTAGATATAAATAAACTTGTTGTTCGCTGCCTGAGACCTGGAACGTCTGACTCAATATTGAACATGTTGTAGTCCAAATTCATCTGGTCATTGCGGGTTAGAAAGCCGAGTTCATTTATATCGAGGGTGTCATCGATATAAGTCGCGCGCAGGCCATGCTCTAGACCCCTGCGCGGGCGGAAAGCGACATCACCAAGGAAACCATTCCCCGTTTTGCCATCGACGTTGCTATGCATTATTTGCGTGTCGATCACAAATCGGTTGTCTGCCGAAAAATAATGCATGTCGACGGCATGTGCCGTCGCATCGATTGTTGGGTGCGAAAGGTTAGTACCCATCCACCCTATTGCACGGCGTCCGCCACTGCTGGTGTCTTC
>LICD01000004.1 GCA_001438145.1 OM182 bacterium BACL3 MAG-120619-bin3
TTTAATGAGCATGAGCTCGCGTTCGATATGCGCACTCTCAGAGAGATCGACAAGCTTTACCACGTCGATCAACTTATTGAGGTGTTTAGTAATCTGCTCGATTTTGCGCTCGTCGCCGCTTGTCATGACAGTCAGGCGCGACAGAGAATTATCTTCGGTTGGCGCCACCGTAAGCGAGTCGATGTTGTAGCTCCGCTGAGAGAAAAGCCCGACAACGCGAGAGAGAGCTCCAGGCTCATTTTCCATTAATAGCGATATAATTCGGCGCATCTTATGTTCTCTCCGTCTTGCTCAAAATCATGTCTTTCATCGCCCCACCCTTAATGGCCATGGGGTAGACGTGCTCTTCGGGGTCGACCATAACGTCAACGAAAACGAGCCTGTCTTTTAATGCAAAGGCCTCTTCTAACTTGGAATCCAATTCGCTTAAATTTTCAACTCGAATACCGACATGCCCGTAGGCTTCGGCAAGCTTGACGAAATCGGGCAACGACTCTGCGTAGGTGCTATGCGAATAGCGACCACCGTATTGCATGTCCTGCCATTGCCGCACCATGCCAAGCGATTGGTTGTTCAAACAAATGATCTTCACCGGCAGGTTGTACTGCATACAGGTCGCGAATTCTTGCAGATTCATCTGGAAGCTACCCTCACCGGTGATACACACCGAGATAGCATCTGGAAACGCCAATTGCACGCCCATCGCCGCTGGGAAACCGAAGCCCATAGTGCCGAGACCGCCAGAATTAATCCAACGTCGTGGCTTATCGAAGCCATAGTACTGAGCCGCAAACATTTGGTGCTGACCCACGTCCGTAGAAATATACGCGTCTCCTTTAGTAATGCGATGGACAGCCTGCACGACTTGCTGCGGTTTGATGACACCGTTAGTGTGCGGAGTCACGCCGAGAGAATCCTTCTCGCGCCACTTCGCGATTTGCTGCCACCACGTCTCAAGCGCTTCTGCATCGCACGCTTGCTGCGCCTGTTCTAGGCAGTCGATCATCTCTTCGAGAACAGCAGTCACCGAGCCGACGATCGGCACATCTGCCGCGACGGTTTTTGAAATAGACGCAGGGTCAATATCAACATGCAAAATAGTCGCATCGGGACAAAACTTACTAGTGTCGGAATTGGTCACACGGTCGTCAAACCGCACGCCAATGCCCAGCAACACGTCGCAATAGTGCATCGCCATATTGGCTTCATAGGTCCCGTGCATACCCAACATGCCGAGGAACTGCGGGTCGGATGCAGGATAAGCACCGAGGCCCATAAGCGTGTTAGTGATTGGATAGCCGAGCTTTTGTGTAAGCTTGGTTAGCAGGGCCGCGCCCTCACCCTGAATGACACCGCCTCCGGCATAGATCATAGGTCGCTTTGCGCCTAACAGGGCATCGACTGCTTTCTTAATCTGCCCACTGTGTCCTTTGCCAGGAACAGTATAGGAGCGCATTTTTATATCCTTCGGATATTCATAGGGATTTTTCACCTTGGGATCAGTGACGTCTTTTGGAATATCGATAACCACAGGCCCCGGACGACCTGTTGTCGCAATATGAAAGGCCTTCTTCACAATCATAGGGATATCAGCGGGGTCTTCGACCATGAAGCTGTGTTTTACGATAGGCCGCGAGATGCCCACCATGTCGGTTTCTTGGAAACCGTCGGTGCCGATTAGACGGCTTTCGACCTGCCCCGACAGAATCACCATAGGAATCGAATCCATATAGGCTGTTGCGATGCCGGTTATGGCATTGGTTGCGCCCGGACCCGAGGTCACAAGTACAACGCCGGGCTTGCCCGTCGCCCGCGCATAGCCGTCAGCGGCATGCGTTGCCGCTTGCTCATGCCGAACCAGAATATGCTCGATTTTGTCTTGTCTAAAGATCGCGTCGTAAATATGGAGTACTGCGCCACCGGGGTAGCCAAAAATAAGGTCTACGCCCTCGTCATGTAACGCACGAGTGAGCATGTCGCCACCGGATAGTTGTTCCACTTGTTTCGCCTCTTAATTTGCGTCTGCATTATTGCAGTCATTGGGTTAACGCTAGAATAGTTTGAGCTGATCACCTACCCAATCCCGCGGCAGCAGCGCCACGTTGCACATTCGCTTGAAGGACAATCGGCTAGAGGACATGCGAGCGCAGTGAATCCTCGCATAGCGAATAAGCCGAATTTATTAGGTTTAGGCGCGAGTGCTCGAATACTCGCTATTTAGTCGGCCTCATACGCGATAACGTGATAGAGACCTTAGGTGGCTATTTTTAACACCTAGGGGTCGATCTGCAGCTTAGCCGGGTGCGGCAAGCAAATCGAGTCGATGGAAGCAGGGTTTCGCCTGTTTCCATGACGTAATAGGAGAAGTCTGACATCTCGCCTAGGAAAGTCAAGTGACTGAAAGGGATTTAGGCACCAAGAAGGCAGAAAATGCTGCGCATTGGCTTCTAACAAATCTTCGAGACCTCAATGCACCGCCGAGGCCTCGAAACTGAGGCCACCGGCCGGATTAGCATCCACAAGGATCACGCTACCCGGCGCGAAAGAGCCCTTAAGCACCTCCTGTGCCAGCGGATTCTCGATGTGGCTCTGAATAGCGCGCTTCAGCGGTCGCGCGCCGTAGACAGGGTCATAGCCCACCTCTGCCAGTTTATCGAGTGCCGCACTCGATACCTCTAAAACCAAGTCTCGCTCGCGTAACCGATCATTAAGCAGTTCAATCTGTATCTCAGCAATTGCACGAATCTGACCAGACTGAAGCGGCTGAAACACGACGGTTTCGTCTATGCGATTCACAAATTCTGGCGAAAAGTGTTTGACGACATCCTGTAGTACCGTTTCCTTCATCGCCGAGTAAGCCTCCTCTTCACCGGTCGCCCCCGTAATCGCCCCTTTTAGCATCGCTTCTTGAATGTGGTCTGAGCCGAGGTTCGAGGTCATTACGATCACTGTATTGCGAAAATCAACTGTACGACCATGCCCATCGGTTAGCCGGCCATCGTCCATGACCTGCAAGAGAATATTGAACACATCGGGATGCGCTTTCTCGATCTCATCCAGTAGCAGAACAGAATAAGGTCTGCGCCTCACCGCTTCGGTTAGATAGCCGCCCTCCTCATAGCCAACATAGCCAGGAGGGGCACCGATCAACCGCGCAACTGAATGGCGCTCCATGAATTCCGACATATCGATCCGCACCATGGCGTCTTCGGTATCGAACAAAAACTCTGCTAAGGCCTTACACAATTCAGTCTTTCCGACCCCAGTCGGGCCAAGAAATAGAAACGACCCATTCGGCCGATTCGGATCCGAAAGGCCCGAACGAGAGCGACGCACGGCATTAGACACAGCGGAAACCGCCTCGTTCTGGCCAATAACTCGCTCGTGCAAACTGCCCTCCATCTGCAAAAGTTTTTCGCGATCGCCTTCAAGCATTTTGCTCACCGGAATTCCCGTTGCCCGGGCAACCACTTCGGCGATCTCTTCATCTGTTACGCGACTGCGCAGCAGTTGCTTTTCCTGCGCCTCAACGGTGGTGGCAGACTCGAGTTTCGCTTCGAGCTCGGGGATAATGCCGTATTGAATTTCGGACATGCGCCCCAGATCGCCTGCGCGCCGAGCATGCTCCATATCGCTCCGCGCCTGCTCTAGCGAGCTTTTAATGGTTTGCACACCCTGCACTGAGGCTTTCTCAGCTTTCCAAATTTCTTCGAGGTCGGAGAATTCTCGCTCTAATTCCTCAATCGATTCGGCGAGCTTTTCTTTGCGTTTTTGCGTGGCAGGATCCTCGTCTTTCTTGAGTGCCTCTCGTTCTATTTTTAGCTGAATGAGACGCCGCTCAAGTCTGTCCATTTCCTCCGGCTTAGAGTCAATTTCCATCCGAATAAGGCTCGCCGCTTCATCAATTAAATCGATCGCTTTGTCGGGCAACTGCCTGTCTGTAATGTAACGTTGTGACAGCTTAGTCGCCGCGATAATCGCGCCATCGGAAATCGCAACGCCGTGGTGAACCTCGTAACGCTCTTTAAGCCCTCGCAGTATTGCGATCGTATCTTCCTCGGAGGGCTCATCGACCAATACCTTCTGAAAGCGGCGCTCCAACGCTGCGTCTTTCTCGATATACTGACGATATTCATCGAGCGTTGTAGCACCAACACAGTGCAGTTCGCCTCTCGCGAGCGCTGGCTTCAGCATGTTACCCGCATCCATTGCACCCTCGGCCTTGCCTGCCCCAACCATCGTATGTAGCTCATCGATAAATAGAATGACGTTGCCCTCAAGCTTCGCGATCTCGGCAAGTACCGACTTGAGCCTCTCCTCAAATTCACCCCGAAATTTCGCACCCGCGATAAGTGCGCCCATGTCTAAGGAGAGAATTTTTTTCTCTTTTAGGCCTTCGGGAACCTCGCCATTAATAATGCGCTGTGCCAGCCCTTCGATGATTGCCGTTTTGCCAACACCGGGCTCACCAATGAGCACAGGATTGTTTTTCGTGCGGCGTTGCAACACCTGAATTGTTCGCCTAATTTCGGCATCGCGCCCGATCACAGGATCCAGTTTGCCCTCGGCGGCGCGCGCAGTGAGGTCGACACAGAATTTCGACAGCGCCTGCCAGCTATCCTCGGCATTAGCACCATCGACATTCGCACCACCGCGCAAGTTTTGTGCGGCAGTTTCTAATGCCTGCGCTGACACCCCAAAACTATTGAGCAGTTTGCCAAGCGCACCACTCTCGTGCATTGCTGCTAGCAATACCAACTCGCTAGAGACAAAACTATCGCCCTTAGTTTGAGCAAGTTTGTCGGCCTGATTTAACAACTTAGACATTTCTGGAGAAATGCCTACCTCGCCGCCGTTGTCTGCTACGCGCGGCAAATCATCGATGAGTGTTGCCAGGCCTTGCTCTAGTTGACTCAGATTAAACCCTGTCTGCGATAGCAATGGACGCACTGAACCGTCTCGCTGTTGCACGAGGGCATGCATCAAATGCGCAGGGGCAATCATGTTGTTCTCTTTACCAAGCGCTAAAGACTGCGCGTCGGCAAGTGCCGACTGCAATTTGCTTGTGAGTTTGTCCATTCGCATACCCGTGCCCTCTGCATTGAGTTGTGCGGTGTATCAACCGCCAAATTATTTAGCTTGTAGTCTCTAAATTGGGGCACTGCTAGAAAAACAAAGGGGGGGGATACTCTAAATAGGGGAGGCAGAAGACCTTACTTGATAAATATCAAGCTTAAGAGCCTGCCGGATTCGGCTTCTCGCCTGAAAGAATAAAAACGCTCGGGCTCGCAAAAAGTGCATAGCCCTGCCCCAGAGATTGCCCGAATACCGAGGGTTTTGAGCCTTATCACGGCTAATGCATAGATATCTGCCATAAATTTCCCTGCATTCTTACTCGGCGTGAAAGCAGCGTGAATCGCTGTTAAGCTTTCCGCCGACTCGCTTGCCGCAGAGAATTGGTTCCGAACCTCAGCACCAACCTCAAAGTGGCAAGGGCCTATTGCAGGACCGAACCATACCTGAATAGCCGATGCCTCCCCGCCCATAGCTCGAACCGTCGCCTCAAGCACGCCTTCGGCTAGTCCACGCCATCCTGCATGGGCAAGCGCTACTTGAGACGTTGTGGGATTATAGAAAAACACGGGGAGGCAATCTGCGGTCAAAATGCAGCACACCTGCCGCGGAATGCGGGTAACGACTGCATCCGCTTCGGGGCACTCACCCACAGACACCTGCGGGATTCTGTCAATTTCGTGAACAGCCGTTCCATGAACTTGATTTAACCAGTGCCACGAAAGCCCATGCTCAGCAGTACCCCTGCGACGCTGCAGGTCAACGCTTTGTGCTTCTTTCTGAATCTGAGACAGAGTCTTAGGCGCCGATTTCAAATTATTCAAGACTTGATTGGCAATAAGCGTGCGATGCTGCGCAACTCGCTCGACATTATCGCCAACATGATCAGCAAAATTAAAACCAGTAAAGCCGCTCTTTCCGGCCGACACGCCGCGAAGCGTGACACCAGCAAACACTTGGCCATCGTCATTCCACGGCGATTCAATCAATTCAACGGTGGGCATCGCCGGCACTCCTGGTACACAAATTAGGCTCAGCTATTTTCCGCAGCACTGCCGCGTTCAGACAGCGCGGACATCGTCATCAAGAACGGTCAATAAATCCTTAAAATCCTGTGGCAACTGCGCCTCCCAAACCATCGTCTCGCCCGTTGCTGGGTGCTGCAAGGTGAGCCTGCGGGCATGCAGGGCTTGGCGCTTAAAGCTGCGCAGACACGCAGCTAACACTGGCGAGCATCCGGCCGGCATCTGTAACCTGCCAGAATAAAGAGGATCGCCAACCAGCGGTATATTGATATGCGACAGGTGCGCACGAATCTGATGCGTCCTCCCCGTCTCGAGTTGAACGTGAATATGCGTGTGAGAACGATAGCGATTGAGAACTCGGTAGTGAGTCACCGCTTCCTGCCCGTCTTCGACAACGGCGCGTCGCTTTCGATTAACAGGGTGCCGTCCCAGAGGTGCATCAACTTTGCCGCCTCCGGTTAATACACCTTGTGCGACCGCTTCGTATTCACGCTTGACCTCTCTCAGCCGCAGCTGTTCGACGAGTTGCACATGAGACTCTAGTGTCTTGGCTACCATCAGTAACCCGGTCGTGTCCTTGTCGAGACGGTGGACTATCCCCGCCCGCGGCACCTCCTTAAGCGAGGGGCAGTGACTCAGCAAGCCATTTAACAACGTCCCATCCCGGTGACCTGCCGCGGGGTGAACCACCACATCGGTTGCCTTATTTAAAATAATGAGATGTTCATCTTCAAACACTATATCGATGGGCATAGCCTGCGCTTCCCATTCGCGCTCGGCTTGCAGCACTACATCGACACTTAGTTCGTCGCCAAGGTAGACCGTGTCTCGAGGTCGCGCGGCGCTCGAATTCACCTTGAGCTGCCCCTCTTTTATCCATGTCTGGAGGCGAGCACGCGAATAATCAGGAAACAATTGCGCTGCGACGAGGTCTAAGCGTTGATTCGCGAACGTTTCGGGCACTTGTGCACTAAGTACAATATGAGTCATGGCTTTCAGCTTTTACAACGATTGAGGGTTTAAGCCGTGCATAATACTCGATATTCGCAGTCTACACAGGCCAAACCTCGCCGCGCTCCGTGAGCTGTGGTTAAATAGCGCGCATTATCAAAGATAGAGCTTAACTCATGAAATTACGCACCATAGCCCTCTTGCTCGTCCTGAGCTCATTTCTCTCAGGTTGCGGCCTGTTTGGAGGAGATGAGGAAAGAGATGAATTCGCTGGTTTAACCAACGAAGAGCAGTTCTATCGCCGTGCGTTAGATCAGCTTAATGGGCAAAATTTTACAGGGGCGATCGCAACGTATCAGGGGCTCGAGTCGCGCTTTCCGTTCGGGCGCTTTGCTGAGCAATCGCAGATAGAAATTGTCTACGCTTATTACCGCAACAGTGATGTGGAGGCCGCGCGCGCCGCTGCCGACCGTTTCATTCGCTTACATCCAGACAGTGACAATATCGACTACGCCTATTACATGAAAGGCTTAGCGTCTTTTAGTGAGAATTCAGGCTTTCTAAACCGCTTTCTCCCCGTAGATCAGACCAAACGCGACCCCGGTAGAGCGCGCGAGTCGTTTTCAGACTTTGCTCAGTTAATCGCGCTCTATCCTGATAGTCCTTACGCTGCGGATGCACGTTCGCGCATGGTCTATTTACGCAATAACTTGGCTGCCTATGAAATTCATGTGTCCAATTACTACCTCGAGCGCAGGGCTTATATTGCCGCACTCCGACGGGCTCAGTATGTGGTCGAAAATTTCCAAGAGTCGCCCGCAGTGGCAGATGGCGTAGCTATAATGGCAGAATGTTATCTGCGTCTGGGCCTGAACGATCTGGCCGACACCTCACTCGCGCTTCTGCGCAGCAATTACCCAGAACATGCCTCTTTAACAGAAGCGGGAGATTTCAATGTCCGTACGGAAATCACGAATCCCTCGCTTCTCTACACAGTGAGTTTCGGCTTGATAGGCGACAATCGAATCGAGCCACCATTGGCGCCAACCCGCCGCCCTTACTCCTCGGGCAGCCAGCAAATCATCGACGAACAGGGTCAGATTCCTAGCGAATCGGGAAAGCGCTCATGGCTGAGCATACTTACGCTTGGCGTACTTTAATTCTTGGGTAGTTAGCCGCCAATGGGCCAACCATTAGTGATCGGGTAGCGCCGGTCACGCCCAAAGCCGCGTCGCGTTAAACGAACGCCCGTAGGACTCTGCCGGCGTTTGTATTCATTCACGTCGACCAACCTTAGCACTCGCCTGACCAATTGCTCGTCGAAGCCTTCGGCAACAATTGCTGACGCACTAGCATCCTCTTCGATATAGAGCTCGAGTATCCTGTCGAGTATGTCATAGGGAGGCAGATTATCTTGATCCACTTGCCCAGGTGCGAGTTCAGCTGACGGCGGTCTGTCGATTACTCTCTGAGGAATTGCCTCAAACGTGCCACTATCACCAGTCCCTCCCAGCTCATTCCGATACTTTGATAGCTCATATACCAGAGTTTTAGACACATCCTTGAGCACATCGAAGCCGCCAGCCATGTCGCCATAGAGCGTAGAATAGCCAACAGCAATCTCACTCTTGTTGCCTGTCGTGAGTACCAGATAGCCTTTCTTATTAGAAATGGCCATCAATAGCACTCCGCGACATCGAGCCTGAAGATTTTGCTCTGTCACGTCTTCAGCTAAGCCTTCGAATTCTGAGGCAAGCGCCCCCACAAACTGATCGTAAATCGACTTGATAGAAATCGATCGGTAGGCCACGCCGAGTGTCGCCGCCTGCTCGGCGGCAGCATCGCGACTCAGTTGAGAGGTATATTCGAACGGCATCATTACGGCGTGAACAGCATGCGCACCAAGTGCGTCGACGGCAATCGCCAAAGTTAATGCAGAATCGATTCCACCTGACAGCCCGAGCACAACGCCTTTGAATCCATTTTTTGTCACATAGTCACGCACGCCGATAGTGAGCGCCTTGTAGACCTGAGCGAGATCACTTGGTTGAGTCGCGCATGACCCACAGGCTGGTTCATAGCGACCTGAACTCGACAGCTTAAAGACAGCCGGATAGAGGCCCGCTTCGAACTGCGGCGCTTGCACCACCGCGTTGCCGACGCTGTCAACTGCAAGGGAGCCTCCATCAAAAACCAACTCGTCCTGCCCGCCAACCAAATTAACGTAGGCGATTGGAGCGCCGATAGCTTGCGCCCTTCGTTTAAGTAGCTGGCGGCGCTCGCATGCTTTGCCACGATGAAAAGGCGATGCGTTGATATTCAACAACAAGTCGAGTGACTGGTGCTCAAATTGTTGAGTGGGCATCTCCTCCCAGAGATCTTCGCAAATTGTGAATCCAAGCCGAAGGCCATGGATTTCTAAAACACAGGGCTGATTTCCCGCTTGAAAATACCTCCTCTCATCGAAAACTTGATAGTTAGGCAGGCACTGTTTTCGATAAGTCGCAAGAAGTTTGCCCTGATCGACAATGGCGAGAGAATTATACAATTTGCCTTCGTAGCTTTCGGGGTAACCAAAAACAAGCGTTGTCGGTAGCTTTGCTGCAAGAATTCGATCCATCGCTACTTTCATCCGAGGCGCAAGACTGGGTCTTAGCAACAGATCTTCGGGTGGATAGCTTGTAAGCGTGAGTTCGGGGAAGATCACAAATTGAGCATTAGACTCGGCGATCGCTCTCCGTGCTGAATCGATCAGCAGCGTGGTGTTATCGTCTATTGCACCCACAACGAAATTAAGCTGCGCCATGACTACGGTAAAAGGACGTGTGGTCGACATAATGTTCTCTGAATCGTGGGCGCAGCTCAAAATTTAGGCCTTTTCAAACCCTAGGCCCTTTCAAATTTCAAACCCTTTAAGCAGCTCTAAAGATGGAGCGCGCCTTTAAGTTACGCAATTGTAGCGAAATCTGTCGATGAAGACAGCGCTGTTGCACTACCATTCAACATTGTGTACGCAATTCGTCTGGCCTTTAGACCTTAAACACCAAGCCCATACACGCGACCCCACCGCACACCGATAAAATAGTGACATTAAAAACGGAACATGCCCTCTCGAGGGGATTTTGTATTTGATGTTATTTCGCACCAAGGTTGCCTGGCGACTATCGTTCATAGAGCGCACATTACTGTGCAAGAGAGCTGACTGGTACTGAAAACCGATCTTTCATATAGAAGCGCTCGAAAAGGAACTCGTCATGGCAAGGTCTCACTCATTTTTTAGCCCGGCCGAAACAGCAAGCGGGACAACGCTCGCCGAGCTTTCGCTAGCGATGCTATTGATAAGTATTTTAGTGGGGCTTTCGTTTCCTAATATTCGGCATCTAAACGCCCTTGCTCAGTCAACACTTACTCTTCAACGACTTAGCAAGGCTGTCGAAAGCGCCAAAGTATCGGCGATTTCAAGCGGAGAAATCGTCACACTGTGCGGCTCTGAAGACAGCCGAAGTTGCCAAGGAAAATGGAGCGAGGGGGTGCTGAGCTTTATAGACAGGAATGGCAATCGCGAGCTCGACAATATCGATCAACCGCTTAACTGGCAGTCAATGAAAGATATCGAAGGAGTCATTAGCTGGAAGGCCTTCGGCAATCGACAGTATTTACTCATGGATCCACAGGGGATGATGGGCACTCAAAATGGAAGCTTCACCTATTGTACTGAAGAAGCCGATCATAGCTTCGCTGTTCAGTTGGTCATCAACCGTACTGCGAGAACGCGCATGCGGCGCGATCTCGATCCGCTCGACTATTGCCATAATTAAGCGTTAATGAGCCCAGCATTCGTTTAGATCCGACAGGCTGCCTTTTGCGCCCCGTACTCCTCTATTATCTATACTTAACGACGTGCAGCCGTCGGCGCTTTGCGAGCCTAATGGCGTAGCGGTAGCCACGAAACAAAAATCTAGGTGCCCATCTGCGCAAGCATCAACCGAAATAGTGTAGAGGCCGCTGGTGGTGTGTTTCTCTCTGCCGGCCGAAGCCGGTGAATTTAGAGGGGACGAATCATCGATATAACGGTTAAACCTCGAAAAGTAGCGCTCTTGATCAGAGCTCACGACGAGTAACATCGATTTGGCTTCAGCGCGTCGAGAGCTTAGAACCACATCTCGATAACTCGGCCAAGTCAATACCGCGACCAGCGCCACAATGAATAGCACCACAAGCATTTCGATTAATGAGAAGCCAGTGCTAGAACGCTTAACCCTAATCAAGTAGCCTCCACGATTGTCTGCCAAATAGCGCATTGTTACGCCTAGTCGGTGTATCCCCGATCCGTGACGCCAGGTTGGCCCCCAGTGAATGTAATGGCCCCTCTCCTTTAACAGCCCCCCTTTCAACAACCCGATCCGCACTATCAACATTAACGAACTGATCATCGTCATTTAACCTCTCGTAACGTCTCGCGAAAGTAGACTGCAGTCGGACCCTAGTAGTTACCCTCCGCCCTATGCCTATCGCCGTAATTCGGTGAAAAGCGAGGATAGGCTGCAGTCGACCATTAACGTCGACGGACTCCCCGTCGCTTACAAGCCTATACTGCTCGATAACATAATGCGCAGGCACAGCAAGAGAGGTCACATCTCCAACGGCAGTTCCATGGCTTTCCCACCACTGGACATCGGTGCCGGACACGTCCCACCACACCCTACTATCCGATAAATCCTGCCCCAGAACGCCCTCTCGCCAAACCCCTCCAGCCCCCTCAGACGAAGCGATAGGCAAAACCGCTTGTGACCTTAACCATGCCTCCCCTGCTTCTAGCGCGGTTTCCGCTGCGTCGAATGCGCGCGCTCTATCTTCAATATTCGCTGCCATACGTTCGCCCAGTACAGCTGATTCCATCGTTCCAACACCGAGCAATAAAAGCGGCACTAACAGCAGCAGGCACACCACCAATGTGGTGCCTGAAGCCTTATCAGCGCGAGGAAAGTCGATTACTACTGCTAACATCACAACCCTAACCCATGGTTGCGAAGATAATAAGTTGCAACGAAGCCATGCCGCAGCCGTCGATCCTCAGACAACTCAACTTTGCCGGTTGCCGAATAGACGACCCCATTGAACTCATACTTTTGACTGGGGTCAGTTTGAGCGTAATCGACCGACCGCATCAGTAAATTCAGCCTCACCGATACTACATTTGAGAAATCACTCACTTGGTCAGCTGGTAAATAAGCATGGACGCCGCCAACAACACCATTGCCTTGAGCCACTCCATACAGCAGCTGCATACTTTCCACTCCTTCAACGAGCTCCTCTGCAGCTTCTGGCAATCCATCTGAGCCAAGACTGCGCCGAAACAAAGCTGGCGGATTTTTCGCGTCAGCACCTCGTTTACTCACATAGAAAATATTACTTTTAATACGCATTGCTTCAGCCGGATCTGCCGCAGAGGCGTGAGTCAGTAGTCGAATGTTCGCTCGATTGCCCGGCATGCAGGTGCCAGACATAACTAATACAGCAGAGGATGGCTGGAGGGCTATCGCGCAAGTCTGAACAATGTCTGCGCTTGCGCAATCACTGACTAAAACGAAATCATTACGCGAAATATCTAGTGCGTTTATTAGCCTTATACTAGACGGTGAATGATCCACTCCAACTACCGTCGATGCTGCCCCTTCGACGCTCCACGTGCGCAGAATGTCAGAATTAGGCAGAGCGCCGAAGCGCGGCAAGACATGTCCTTGCTCTGACGTGTTCCACTCAGACGAAGTTGTTCCAACCAAACTCAGAGTAGTCGCTGAGGGAATCGCGTCCTTAAATGCAGTCCCTGTAGATTCCCAACCCTGCAAACCAAACCAAGGTTGAAAGCTAGCAGGAGCAGCATCAAGGTTATTATTGATTTGACGATCACCCAGCGCGCCAAAACAGCCTAGGTATCCTGCCATCATGAGTTCATCGCCAAGGAATGAAATTGCGAGACGAGCACCTTCTAGCATTCGCTGTCGGGCAGCCATCTCCGCATGGGTGACACTCGCCCTAACAAAAATTTGCAAAGCGCCCAATAGTAAAATTAAACCAAGTGTCATCGAAATAAGCACTTCAACAAGTGAGTATCCGTTGGTGCGTAGCTGAGTGCCCTGTAAGTTCATCACAGAAAAGCAACACCGGCAGTAACCAACGTCTCAGCGATCCCATCTCGATTATCATCCCACCAGATTTTTACTGCGACCCTTGTGCTTGATCCATCACACTCATGATCAGCAGGCGTCCCATCACTAGGTGTATCGTCCCTGCAAATCACCAATACACCGTAAGGAAGTTCTTCTGCCGCTCTAATGGACAATTCATGCAAGTCAGTTTGGGCCAATGCCTTAGAAGAACAGCCCGCTCGCTTAAAACAAGAGTCGTTCGCCTCAGATGTGGCAGAAGAGTAATCACTCGCAACGAATCCTGTTCGATTCGCGCGAATCCTTTCAACCGCATCTGTACTGATTAGCGACGCCGACGTGCGGAAGAACGCACTTCGCTCTGCTTGTAAGCCAAGCGTCTGCAAGCCCATCAAGCCAAGCAGGCCAATATTCAAAAGCAGCATTGACACCAAGATTTCGATCAAGCCAAAACCTTGATAATTTCCTGAAGACAATGAGTTTTTTGCACTCAGGGCAACTCGCATTGCTCTAATTCCCTTTCTTGATGACAAGCCATGTGCGAAAAGAGCATCCTAGTATTTTCAATTGTTAGCGCTATCTTTCGCCCTACCCCTAAATTAGTTCGCAATTGATTCGAAAGCGAATCAAGCGCCACTTTTGATTGCAGCTCCCAAAACCCAGGATCGCAGTAAGCTAAGCATTTGAGTCCAGGCTGACGGCTGCGAGTCAATCATGAGTCCTAACCGTGGGCTTATCCAAAAATCAGGCTATACTTGCGCCGGCCACTCGCTGAGAGTGGCAAATATTTATACATAGCAACGCGCTTTCGCAACATTGAGAAATAGACATGGATATCAATCTAGCGAGTATTGCATTGCTCTGCCTTACGGGGTTTTTCGCAGGCGCAATTAATACAGTGGCAGGAGGCGGTTCTAATCTAACCCTTCCAGTGTTGATGATGCTTGGCTTGCCTGCGGACATCGCCAATGGCAGCAACAGAGTTGCAGTGATGCTTCAGTGTCTCGTTGGTTTGCGAGGATATGACAAGAACAACAGCCTAGACAGGCCTGCGTTAATCCCGATACTTATTCCCACAATGAGCGGAGGCTTAATCGGCGCACTAGCCGCTGCGGTTTTGCCCAACCTTTATTTGAAGCCTCTACTGCTAGGCACTATTCTCTGCATGAGCCTCATCATTCTTGTGCGCCCGAGCATGATCGCTCACTCGCCTGATACAGTGGCGCTGACACCGGATGAGAGCCGAATGGGCTGGTGGGGGCTGTTCGCGGCAGGCGTTTACGGCGGATTTGTCCAAGCTGGCGTTGGATTTATATTAATCGCTGCGCTTGCTGGCGGGCTGCGCTATGACCTATTGAGGGCAAACGCGCTTAAGACTTTATGCGCGCTCGCGTTTACGAGCATTGCGCTGCTCGTTTTCATCATTTTTGGTAAAGTGGCTTGGGCGCCGGGGCTGATCTTAGCGATAGGCTCTATGACAGGCGCACATCTCGCAGTCAAACTTGCCGTGCGCGCTTCGCCCGAAGCAATTAAATGGTTTTTGTTTCTAATGACACTGGTTGCCGTGGCGGGAGGACTCTTCCTCTAGCGCATCAGTCACCTTACGGTTCGCCTTGCAAGCCTATAGTGTGCTTCGCCCGCTCAGTCACGCACCCCGTCTATTTCAGGCTGCGGAAAGTAGAGCGAGAACCTTGCTCCACCCAAATCGCTCGTGCTTATAGACACGTTCCCTTGATAGCTCGCCATGATGTCACTCACCACGGCGAGCCCTATCCCCTGCCCTTGGGCAAGCGTGTCAGCTCGCGCACCGCGTTGGAGCACAAAGTCTCTCTGATTCGGCGCGATTCCGGGCCCATCATCTTCGATGTAAAACTCTAGGGCTCCAGTGCTACCCTGCCTTGCGATTATCCGCACTTGGGAATCACCATATTTGAACGCATTGTCCAGAGTATTGCCTAGCACCTCGAGCAGATCGCGCTCGTCACCCCTAAATTGCAACCCTTCTTCACACCGGCTATCGACGATAAAATGACGATCTGCATACACTTTCCTAAATACTGCCAGCAATTCGGTCACTGCTGTGGACACATCGACGCGGACAGCGAGCGTCGAGGGACTTTGGGAGGTCACTGCTCGCTGGAGCTGATAGCCTACAATCTGAGCCATCCTTGCGAGCGTCTGCCTGATCACCGCCAGCTGCTCATCCAGCTCGTCTGAGTTGTTTTCATAGCGCAACAAATTCGACATATTTTCAATCGACCCAGACGCTACACTTAGCGGTGTTTTCAGACTGTGCGCAAGGTCAGCCAGTGTCGTTCTATAGCGTTCGCGCTGGCGCCTCTCAGAGTCGATGAGTCTGTTGAGGTTTCCCGTCACTGCGCGCAGCTCATCCGGATAGCCCGCGGTCAGGCGCTCGCTGCTTCCTTGCTCGATATTGCGGAGCTCTAGAGAAAGACGCACCAGCGGACGCAGACCCCAGCGTAGCAAGATCAACAGAACAATCAGTAGCAACGCCGCTGCGCCTCCAAGCCAGCGACCTAGGCTTCTGCGAAAATCACGAATTTCGGAAAAATACGGCGCGGCTAATTCGACCACACTCACACTAAATGGACTCTCAATACCTTCCCATAAAATCCCGTAGCTGAAGCGAAACAGCTGCTCGCCTGTGGCGTCTATTACTGTTTCGAACACCGATTCACCAACGCCCGGCATGGGCTGTGTTTGCTGTCCACGCGAAGAAAAGGAGAGGGTTAACGCGGAATCACTCCGCCACATTTCGACAAATGCCGCATCGTAAACGAAGCCGTAAAGACCGGAGTTGATCGACGCGTAGCGTGGATCTTGAATGTCTTCGATAACAAAGAACTCACCGGCCTCTTGCTCTAGCGCGGCGAGAAGGAGATAGACTTGCACCTGCAGCCTCTCGGCGGCACCCGCCTCGACACTGTTCCGGTAAGCCCGATCTAAGGCCACTCCAGTAAAACCGAGGAACAACAGTAAGACTGCGCTAAGGACAAATAGCATGCGAGCACGAAGAGAATAGCGAGTGCCTCGAGAAGCCTGAACGCCGCTAGATCTCTGCACGACTGCTTTCAGAGGCCAGCTCGAGGTCAAAGCGATAGCCTTGGCCCCGAACAGTTTCGATCGGATTGAGGGATTGATCTGGATCCAATTTCTGCCTTAGTCGCCGCACAAACACCTCGAGCACATTACTGTCTCGATCGTGGTCCTGAGCGTAGAGATGCTCGGTTAGCTGCGCTTTCGAAATCACTTTCCCTGCATTTAACATCAGGTATTCCAGCAATTTGTATTCATAGGCGGTTAGGTCAACAGACTCATTGTTCAGGAGTACACGCTTTGCGCTGAGATCAATATGTATCGGGCCGAATTCAAGAGAAGAATGAGCAAATCCCGCAGCACGCCGCAGAAGCGCATTGACGCGAGCGACGATTTCTTCCAAGTGATACGGCTTTACGACATAGTCATCGGCGCCCGCGTTGAGACCCTTCACTTTCTCATGCCAATCGCCGCGTGCGGTCAAGATCAATACTGGAAAAGTTCGCCCTGCCCGACGAAGCTCTTCGATCAAGGTGATTCCGTCGATTTCTGGCAACCCCAAATCAATGATCGCCGCATCGTAGTCATATTCTGTTCCGTAGTAGAGCCCATTGCGGCCATCCGCCGCGGCATCCACAATAAATCCGTGCTGAACTAACCCCGTTTCGAGCTGTTGCCTGAGCAGGTCTTCGTCCTCTACTATAAGAAGTCGCATTGAACACTCCGAAATATCGTCGCATTACCGACCACCACGCCGCGGATCCTTGTCTCGTTATCCACCTCGAGTGATTTTTCCTGTGCGCGCGTGAACGAACAGCGTAAAGACCTTTCCTTCCTTCTCCATCCTTATCTGATAGCGCCTATTAGCTCCATTGCCCACGAGACTAATACGCAGCACATTACCCGAATATTCCGAACGTGCACGAGCAACGGCTTGCCGCTCCGTTAATTCAAGTTTTGAAGCATTGGGGGCTGGAGGCACCGAGGCGCCGCGGCGTGAAGGCTCCAGTTGAGTCTGGATATCCTGTGCAGATTGGCCCGAAACCTCGATCATCGGGACAAGAGCGAGCGCGAAGAACACTACCTTCATCTGCACTTTTATCAATCCTACTTTACTCACACCCGTTCTCCCGGCGCTAGCCTTGGATATTTCTCACTGTAACCATCACCTAGAAAACAGGCTGTACCTCTACGCGCACTTTCATCTGTGACCCTGGGTCTTGCTCTGTTCGAACACTATACTGCTGACCATTGAATTGATAGATCACATCGTAGCCAAGAAGTCGCTCCTCTTCATGGCTAACAAAAACTGTCTCACAACGCTCTACAGTCTGGTATTCCCTAGTATCGGAGCTTTGACTCTGGCGCGCAATGTCGCGTCCAACGGAGTTACCCAACACCGCGCCCAACACCGCGCCAACCCTTCTGCTGCTTTTATTATTGCCTACTGCATTGCCTAGCGCCCCTCCGATTATCGTACTCACAATAATCGGTGTACCGGAAGCCTGCTGATTTCTTCTCTCAATCACCACGCGTTCTTCGACACAGCGTTCCTGTGGAGTCTCGATTCGAGTAAGTTGATAGACTGGCTGCGCAGAGATAACCGCGACCGACTCATAGCTCGATTGTGCCAAGGCGGTTCCTGAGACTACAAGAAGACACAGGCCGAGTATGCTGCCTTTTATCACGCTTTTTTGGCGCCCAAATACCCCTATGTCATTTATGCCGCACTTTTTTCTAGTGGAGTTCGTCATGCCAGTTCTCCTCACTGCCGTCGCTACGCAAACGCGAAATGCGTCTGATTGAATGTGACCTTACAGCGAAGCAGCTGAATACTAGCTTAAGCGATACTTAGCAGCGTTTGCTCCACACCACTAGCGCTCCTTGTCTGCATGCTTTAAACTATTTAATTAAGCTGTTGTTAAAACTAGAAAATAGTAGATCAAAGTTAATCACCATGCGGCTTTCTAATCATGGCTAATCACGACGCCGCAGCGAAGGCGGCCACTAAAAATCAATAATAAATCGGCAGGGACACCACGTAGCATGCAAAAGAATCCTTATCTCATCGCTCTCCTATTCACACTTCTCTTAGCCTATCCAGTTCACGCGCTTACCAACGCCAATTACACGTTAACCGCTACCGACTTTTTTGCCGGCATGCTTTTAATCGCAACCCTCTCGCTTGTGTCAGCAATACTCGCGCGACCGCGTAACGCGACAAAAAATAATCGCGGTAATCGACATTCACGCAGCCGCAGCAAAGCGCCGAGCAAACAGACGGCGGTAAAGGGAAACAGAGAACAGGGAGAGGTGAAGTGGTTCAATTCAACCAAAGGATTCGGCTTCATCACGAGAGATAGCGGTGAGGATATTTTTGTCCATTTCCGCTCGATCCGAGGCGAAGGACATCGGACACTAAAAGATGGAGAGCGAGTTGATTTTGTCGTCACCGATGGAGATAAGGGATTACAAGCAGACGACGTTATCGCCCTCTAAATAGCGCTCAGGAAATAGAACTCAGGAGATAACGTTCACTCGGCAGCATTTAGCCGGAGGCTGCCTTGGCTTTGCCGCTCAATAATGCGGCGGCCTCTCGTCGACGGTGCCTCCTTCGATGGAGCCGTCGCGTTCACGCAGCCCCTCTAATTGCTCTTTGCAGTTTTTAAGCTGCACCGCCAACTCCATAATCTGCAGCCCCTGTTTCGCGACAACGTCGTTGAGTTGCTGAAGCGTGTCTTCCTGAAAACTAAACTTTTCTTCTAGTTCGATTACCCGAGCATCGATTTTTACTTCACCGTCACATGCCATCGTTTTATTCCTATCACTTGAGCTGAACCAAGCGTGTTGCCGCTGCGTTGGAGGCTGCACCTAGCCATCAAAGAAAAAACCACTAAGCGGCACAATAACCTGGCAGAACACAGCGAGTCACTCTAGGCACGTCCCTTGCGGCCGACGTCTCAATTGAAACATCGTAACACTGATGCGCCATTTCTATTCATGATACAGTTAATGGCATTGTAATAACGCTTCTCAGGAACATTTCATGCATTCTACAGATCAAACACCTCAGACGACTGACCAGGCGCCAATCAACTGGACGAACATGATCCTGTTTACTGTAACGCCTGCTCTCGCGGTGACCCTCGTCCCTGCGTATGGTTGGATCTACGGCTTCGACGCATTCGAATGGGCTATGTTCGCCGTCATGATGGTTTTTTGCGGCATGTCGATTACAGCAGGCTATCACCGCCTCTGGTCACATAAGACCTACGAGGCACATGCATCCGTTCGCTTCTTGTTCGCTCTGGGCGGTGCCTTCGCGTTACAAAATGATGTGCTTAATTGGGCGTCCGACCATCGCCGTCATCATCAGCATGTAGACAATAATGACAATGATCCCTACTCCGCCGGTCGCGGCTTCTGGTTCTCGCATATTGGTTGGATCCTGCGCCATTACGACAGCGCGAAAAATGACTTTTCTAATGTCAAAGACCTTCAGCGCGACCCTATTGTTATGTGGCAGCACAGGAACTATCTCGCACTCGTACTCATTATGAATATCGGCCTGCCAGCCTTCATTGGCTTTCTCCACGGTGACATCATCGCCGGATTACTTTTAGGCGGCCTGCTCCGCTTGGTCTTAAGCCAGCATGCCACTTACTTTATTAACTCGCTTGCTCACATGTGGGGAACCCGCCCCTATAGCGACAATAGCTCTGCACGCGACAATACGCTTCTTGCTCTGATCACCTACGGTGAGGGCTACCATAATTACCACCACACTTTTCAGTGGGATTACCGCAATGGTATTCGCTGGTGGCATTTTGATCCGACAAAATGGTTGATCCGTTCGCTCGAACGCGCGGGCCTCGCCAGCGGCTTAAAACGCTGCGCGCCCGACAAAATCGAGCGGGCGAAACTCGAAAGGCAGTTTCAACTCGCTACAGAGAAATGCGAACGCTTGGCAGTCGAAGGCGATTGGCAGTCGCGGCTAGAAACTGAATACGAAGCGCTGCTTCACACTGTGCAGCAATGGGCAGAGCACAGGCAGGCTTGGTACGAGGCGAAGGGTAAAGAATTACAGGAGCATCTCTCTCATCTTGAGAAGCAGCAGTTAAAAGCGCATTACCTCGAGTTTAAGTACAAATTAAAACTGCAAAAACAACGTTGGCAAATTGTTATACGAACACTCGCAAGCCCAGAACCTGGCGTCGCCTAACGCACAGTGACCAAGCAACTCTGCGGCTTACCCGAGCAGCAACGATTCACGATGAAGAAAGAGTGGAGCAATAAAAATGACTAGTCAGATTAGCGGTGCACGACCTTTGACGCCCTCGCAGAAGCGCCTAAGCGGCAGGCAAAAAACAATCACCACACGTCTCGCGATCACCTGCGCGCTCGCGTTTGCTTCTGTCTTCGCGAATGCCGTTGAGGAAGGCGATATGGCGCCCAACTTCACGCTCCCTTCGATCTATGACGGTAAGCCGACTATCGACTTGGCGTCTCTCAGGGGAAAAACAGTGTATGTCGATTTTTGGGCCTCTTGGTGTGCACCCTGTCTGCGTTCGATGCCCGCTTACAATGAGCTTTACAATCGCTACCATGATCAAGGGTTGGAATTCGTCGCTATCAATGTAGACAATCCAATCGAAGACGGTCTCGACTTCCTCCTCGACACGCCTTTAGATTTCCTAATCCCTTCAGACCCCGACGGCGAGGTTACCGAGCGCTTCGGCGTTGTTGGCATGCCGACCTCTTACTTGATAGATCCAACCGGCAAAGTACGACTGGTCCACATGGGATTCCGCGATGGTGATATGGAGGAGATAGAAGCAGCTATTCAAGAGGTTATGGCGGAGTAAAGAAGGCGTCACATAAGCCTGAGCGTAGGCTCGTCCAATACGGCGAGCTGCTCTCGCAATTCCAAAATATGCTCTGCCCAATAGCGCTGAGTATTAAACCAAGGAAAGCTGAGAGGAAACGCCGGGTCACTCCAACGACGAGCCAGCCACGCACTGTAGTGCATGAGTCGCAGCGCACGCAGACTTTCAATAAGGCTTAGCTCGGACGGCACAAAGTCGAAAAATTCATTATACCCCTCAACAAGTTCGATTAGCTGCCCCTGCTGCTGATCTCTGTCTCCCGAAAGCATCATCCATAGATCCTGCATCGCAGGGCCCATCATTGTGTCATCGAAGTCGACGAAATGCGGCGTATCATCGCGCCACAGCACGTTGCCCATATGGCAGTCGCCATGCAGCCTAAGCTGACGGATCGGGCCATGGGCATCGAATCTCGCCTCAACCTCTTTCAGTAAATCAGCGCTGAGTGTCTCGTAGGCCCGCTGCAAATCGCCGTCAAGGAAGCCGCTTTCGAGCAGAAACTGACGACTTTCGCAGCCTAGCCGCTCCACACTCAACTCATAACGATGCTCGAATCGAGCGCGTTCGCCAACCGCGTGGATTCGCGCGACGAATCGCCCCATGGACAATAAATCGTCGGGATTTTCGAGATTGACTGCCCGACCGGCCAGACGCTCGAAAATAGAAAATCGAAACCCCTCGTAGACGAAGATCGTCTCTGCGTCGCGCACTATGGGCGCACCAACAGGGATCTCGAGATCACGCAATTCGGCCATAAAGGCGTGCTCTTCTCGAATTTGAGCATCGCTCCAGCGCGCGGGCCGATAAAACTTCACGATCAAGCTGCTTCCGTCTTCGAGGCCGACTTGATAAACCCTGTTCTCGTAGCTATTGAGCGCAAAGACACGCGCATCTGCACGGTAGCCGAGTGATTCGACGGCAGTCAGCACGAGATCTGGACTCAGGGAGGCATAAGGGTGAGGCTGCGAACTTTCGGCGGGAGAGGAAACGCGAACTGCGGCAACATTGCCGTTAACCACAGTTGCATCGCTTTCGCGCTCACCTCCGTGGGACTCGGAATTAGAGATGTTACGAATCCTTGGATTTGGGCTTAACGCCTACGAGTGACATGGGAAATGGTGAAACGTTATCGCCATTGCTGATTTTACTCACGCCGGATTTTTCGACCTCGTCGATCCGAATGACCGCCTGCATGGGAATGAAGCTGCGGCGTACACCGGTAAATTCCGTCTTGAGCCTTTCTTCCGAGGGGTCGACCAAGACCTGGCTGCGTTCATTGAACACATAGTCTTCTATCTCGATAAAACCATAGAGGTCGCTCTGATAGACCTGCTTCACGAAGACCTCATAGACCTTGCCCTGATTCAGGAAGGTGACTTTGTATATCTCTGAGGTATTATCCATCTAAATCATACTCTTAAAAATGCACTCTCGTGCGTAAACTACTGTGACGCGCTGGCTCTCGGAGCTGATTTCGCGCCAAACTGGGGATTGCTTTTATCTCATTTGGCTAAATCACTAGTTTTCAACGTATTATGCGTGAATTCCTAGTTAAGTACCGCAACTATTTACTGCTATAATCGCGTCTCCGTTGGACTGCAGCCCATTGCGGGTCGACTATTATTTAAAGACACCCCTCTTTTTAGAAACTGAGGCCAAGTTCTAGTTAAAAACTGAGACCAAATTCTAGAAGCTGAGGCCAAATTCTCACTTTTCGACAGCGCTGCCGCATCGCCAACGCAGAGTTTCCACCGTCAGCAGGAGTTACCATGAGCGTTCAAACCCAAGACCCACAGCCGGCCTTGCCCATTGCCACCGACAAGCCCGCTGACGCAGGTAAAAATAAAGGCCGCCGCGTCTACATTAAGACCCATGGTTGTCAGATGAACGAATACGATTCTTCGCGCATGCTCGACCTGTTAAAAGACAGTGAAGGTGCGGTGCTGGTCGACGAGCCCGAGCAAGCCGACGTGCTGTTGCTTAACACCTGTTCGATCCGGGAAAAGGCACAAGAGAAAGTCTTCCATCAATTGGGTCGCTGGCGGCTGCTAAAAGAAAAGAATCCTGCGCTCAAAATCGCCGTCGGCGGCTGCGTCGCAAGTCAAGAAGGCGCCGCAATTGGCAAGCGCGCGCCCTATGTGGATGTTGTGTTTGGCCCACAAACCTTGCACAAATTACCCGACATGCTGAGTCGCTCGATACCCGGCGCGCCGCTTGTCGACATTAGCTTCCCCGAGATCGAAAAATTCGACCATCTGCCGCAGCCAGAAGCAACCTCATGCCAAGCGTTCTTATCGGTCATGGAAGGCTGCAGCAAATATTGCAGTTTCTGCGTTGTGCCCTATACCCGTGGCGAAGAGGTTAGCCGTCCACTCGATGACGTCTTGGCGGAGGCATTTCACCTCGCGGAGCAAGGCGTTCGGGAAATCAATCTTTTAGGACAAAACGTCAACGCGTATCGCGGTTTAAACGACGGCGGAGAAATCGCCGACCTCGGACTGCTCATCAAATACATGGCTAGCATCGACGGCATCGACCGCTTGCGGTTCACGACCTCGCACCCTATCGAATTCAGTGAGAGCCTCATCCAGACTTACGCGCAGGTGCCTGAGTTGGTCGACCATCTTCACCTGCCGGTGCAAAGCGGATCAGATCGCATACTCGCAGCGATGAAGCGCGGCCACACCGCTCTCGAATACAAATCGATCATTCGTAAAATTCGCGCAATTCGTCCCAATATCAGTCTTTCTTCAGACTTCATTGTCGGCTTTCCAGGCGAGACCAACCGCGACTTCGAAGACACCATGAAACTCATTATCGAGATCGGCTTCGACACGTCGTTTAGCTTCATCTACAGCGCACGTCCCGGCACACCGGCGGCCGAGCTTCCTGACGAAACGCCAGAGCAGGAGAAGAAACATCGCTTAGCCACGCTCCAGTCGCAGATTTTGATGCAAGCCAATGCGATAAGCGCAGGCATGGTCGGCAGCGAACAGCGTATTCTCGTCACTGGCGTGTCCAAAAAGGATCCTGGCGATCTCCAAGGCCGCACCGAGAACAACCGCGTAGTTAATTTCCGCTGCGATGACGCATCGCTTATCGGAGGCTTCGCCACAGCTAAAATTACCGACGCCCTACCCAACTCCCTCTTGGGAATACTCGTTTAATTCTGGTAGATCCACTCAGCCATAGAACTTTCGAATTAGGACCGCATGACAGCAGATACTTCGATTAGCAACCACATCGCACTCGAGCCCGATAGCGCCGCTCGCCTCGCCAACCTCTGCGGACGTCTCGACGAACACCTGCGACAGATAGAGAATCATCTCGGGGTTAAGATTACGCACCGCGGCAACAGCTTCAAAATCACCGGCGACGAAGCTGCTGTTAATGCCGCCTCTTCGACTCTCGAGCATCTCTATAAGGAAACCGCGACGGGCGAAACACTCAACCCCAATGCAATACATTTGGCGTTGGGCGAGACCGCACAAGCGCTCGATGAGAACGCAGAGGGCGCAGACACGGCCAGCAGCCTTTTTATTCGCACGCCAAAGTCCTCGGTCAAGCCGCGCAGCTCGCATCAGCGAGACTATGTGGAGAGCATACGCCGCCATGACATTAATTTTGGTATCGGCCCAGCAGGCACTGGCAAAACCTATCTTGCCGTTGCCTGCGCTGTCGAAGCGCTTGTCAGTGAGCGCGTGAATAGGCTGTTACTTGTGCGACCTGCAGTTGAAGCTGGAGAAAAACTTGGTTTCTTGCCCGGCGATCTCGCGCAAAAGATTGACCCTTATCTGCGCCCGCTCTATGACGCACTCTATGAAATGCTGGGTTTCGAGCGTGTTGGCCGGCTCATTGAGAAAAGCGTCATCGAGGTGGCTCCGCTCGCGTACATGCGCGGTCGCACGCTAAACAACTCGTTTATTATTCTCGACGAAAGCCAGAACACCACGACCGCACAGATGAAGATGTTCCTCACGCGCATTGGCTTCGGTTCAACTGCCGTCATCACAGGAGACGCGACTCAGATCGACCTCCCTAAAGGGGAGCGTTCGGGACTTATTCAGGCCGCTCAGATTCTCGAAGGCATCGAAGGTATTAGCTTCAGCCATTTCAACTCGAAAGATGTCGTGAGGCACAGGCTTGTTCAAAAAATTGTCGAAGCCTATGACGAACACGACCGCAAGAACGTCACCTCGCTCCCTCATCAAGATTCACGCGGCGAATCGAAGCGCACAAGTGAGAAAGATGAAGCCAGGCATGACTGAAACAACGAGTGAGTCAGCGACGCCGCTGATATCGGTCGCTATCAGTTCTGCGTGGGATCCTGATGACGAGGCCGCAGCATCCGCCATTCCGCCAAACTGGTTACCCAACATAACGTTTTGCGAAAAGTGCCTCAGCGCCGGCATTGCGCTGCTGCGGTCGAGCGCGCAGCAAGCGGATGCTGTCCGATCAGGCGAAGCAGAGCACCAGCCCTGCTCGACAGATGACTACGCTGTCAGCATTCGCTTTGCAGATACCGCCGAGTCGCAGCAGCTGAATACAACCTATCGTGGTCGCGCCAAACCTACCAATGTGCTTTCTTTCCCCGTCGTCGATGAAGCCGAGCAGTGGCTACCTGCCGTCGCAAGCACTGAACCTCTAGGTGACGAGAATGCGCTTGGCTTAGGTAGGTTAATGCTTCTAGGCGATCTAGTCTTATGCCCTAGCATTATTGAAAACGAAGCATCGGAACAAAAAAAATCGCTTGAAGATCATTGGGCACATCTTTTAATCCACGGATTACTTCACCTGCTCGGCTTTGATCATATCGATGAAGACGACGCAGAAGAGATGGAATCGCTAGAAATTGAGGCCTTAAGAAGCCTTGGAATCCCCAACCCGTATTTGTTAGATTAATCGTTCTCAACCGGCAGCAAGACAGGCCATGACGAGATCACAGGAGCAGCAGAGAGAAATGTCAGACGACCAATCACCCCTCGATCCGAGACCTAAGTCTTGGATCGATAAAATTGCACATTACTTCTCAGACGAGCCAACGGACACTAAAAGTCTACTGGAACTTATTCGCAATGCAGAGCAAGACAAAGTGCTCGACGCCGATGCACTCAGCATCATCGAAGGCGCTCTGCAGGTATCAAGCATGCAAGTGCGAGATATCATGATTCCCCGCACACAAGTCGTTACCGTGCCCTCAGATTTAGGGCTTAACGAAATCATCGAATTGATTACTAAAGCGTCACACTCTCGATTCCCCGTTATCGGCGAAACTATCGACAATGTGGTCGGCATACTCCTCGCCAAAGACTTACTCCCAGCGATGCTGAACGCAAGTAACTCACGCTTCGATATCAAAGACGTGGTGCGCCCTGCAACCTTTGTTCCCGAAAGCAAAAGGCTTAACGTACTGCTCAAGGAATTTCGCGAGACACGGCAGCATATGGCGATAGTCATCGACGAATACGGCAACGTTGGCGGCGTTGTGACTATCGAAGATGTCCTTGAGCAAATAGTCGGCGAAATCGAAGACGAGCACGATGTGGATGACGACAGCTTTATTAAGAAATTCGACGACCAAAATCACATCGTTAAAGCGCTCACACCAATTGATGAATTCAACGAGTATTTTTCCACTGACTTCAGCGAGCAGGAGTCAGCCACTATCGGCGGCCTCGTTCTTCAGCGCTTCGGGCACATACCCGAGCGCGACGAGACGACTCGCATTGGCGCGTTTACGGTTACTGTCCTGAATGCCGACAGCAGACAAATCAAACTGCTTAAAGTGACTACCGAGGCGGAATAAACAGGACTCGGCTGCGCGGACTCCCTGTTTACCTCGGGCGAGCTAAGGTATCCTTAGCGTCAGTCGCGGAGGCCATTCCCTCACCTACCCTAATTCAAGTGTCCGCTGAACAATCAGCTAACGCGTAAAGACTATAGAGATAGCATGAAGACCATTGACGAGAATTACCCAGCACAAGACGTAGAAGTTGCCGCACAGGCGTATTGGGATGATCACGACTGTTTTAAGGTGACTGAAGACCCGAACAAAGAAAAATTCTACTGCCTATCGATGTTTCCGTACCCGAGCGGTCACCTCCATATGGGCCATGTGCGCAATTACACAATCGGCGATGTCATCTCGCGCTTCCAGCGCATGCTCGGCAAGAATGTTTTGCAGCCTATGGGCTGGGACGCCTTCGGCCTCCCCGCAGAAAATGCGGCAATGAAAAACAACGCCGCGCCTGCTGAATGGACCTACGGCAATATCGACTATATGCGCGAGCAATTGCAGCGCCTCGGCTATGCCTACGACTGGAGCCGCGAAGTGGCGACATGCCACCCTGACTATTATCGGTGGGAGCAGTGGTTTTTCACCCGACTCTTCGAACAGGGCCTCGTGTACAAGAAAGAAGCCGAGGTTAACTGGGACCCCGTCGACCAAACCGTGCTCGCCAATGAGCAGGTTGTCGATGGCCGTGGCTGGCGCTCTGGCGCACTCGTCGAACGCCGAAAAATCCCTCAATGGTTTATCAAAATTACCGATTTCGGCGACGAGCTGCTCGAAGACCTCAACAAGCTCGATGGCTGGCCCGATAAAGTAAAGACTATGCAGGCAAACTGGATCGGTCGCTCTGAGGGCATCGAGCTCGACTTTACCGTGCAGGATGAAGCGGATGCAGAGCTGAGCACGTTGTCGGTTTACACGACGCGGCCAGATACGCTTATGGGAGTGAGTTACGTAGCTGTGGCAGCACAGCACCCGCTTGCATTGAAGGCCGCCGAAGGTAATCCGGCGCTGCAGAAGTTCATCGCCGAGCAAAGCAACGTCAAAGTTGCCGAAGCAGATATGGCAACGATGGAAAAGCTCGGCATGGACACCGGGCGCCTCGCGATTCATCCCCTGACTAACGACACTGTGCCTATTTTCGTCGCCAATTTTGTCCTGATGAATTACGGATCGGGCGCTGTAATGGCCGTGCCCGGCCACGATCAACGCGACTGGGAATTCGCGCAAAAGTATTCGCTTCCTGTGCATCAGGTCATCGCGCCAGCGGCTGGCGAGGAGTGCGATTTAAGCGCAGCGGCCTACACCGAGAAGGGCACGCTCATCAATTCGGCCGAATTCGATGGGCTCGATTTCGAGCAGGCTTTCGCTGCGATCGAAGCGAAGCTGTCGGGAATGGGCAGAGGCAAAAAAACTGTCAACTTCAGGCTGCGCGACTGGGGCGTTTCGCGCCAGCGCTATTGGGGTGCGCCGATTCCTATTATTCACTGCGACACCTGCGGCGCCGTGCCCGTACCAGATGATCAGCTGCCGGTACGCTTACCCGAAGACATCAAAATGGACGACGGCGGCTCGCCCCTCGGCAAGCTTGCCGAATTCGTCGACACCGAGTGTCCTCGCTGCAAGTCGCCGGCGAAACGCGAAACCGACACATTCGACACCTTTATGGAGTCGTCGTGGTATTACGCGCGGTATGCCTGTCGCGACCAAGACAGCGCGATGCTCGACGAACGGGCTGACTACTGGCTTCCCGTCGATCAATACATCGGAGGCATCGAACACGCGATCTTGCATCTGCTCTACGCTCGCTTCTTTCATAAACTCATGCGTAATGCAGGCCTCGTCACAACCGACGAACCCTTTGCGCAGTTGCTTACCCAAGGCATGGTGCTAAAAGACGGCACCAAAATGTCTAAGTCAAAGGGCAATACCGTAGACCCTCTGCCACTCATCGAGCGCTATGGCGCCGACACAGTGCGCATGTTTACTATGTTCGCCGCACCGCCCGAGCAATCACTCGAATGGTCAGACAGCGGTGTCGAGGGCAGCCACCGGTTCCTTAAACGCCTTTGGCGCATTGTTGCTAATCATACGCCGGTTGGTCGCACCGACTTTACTCAGGAATCGTTGAGCACCGATCAGCAGGCACTGCGCTTCAAAACGCATCAGACGCTTGAGAAAGTGACCGACGACTTCGGCCGCAGGCATACCTTCAATACTGCCATCGCCGCGACTATGGAGCTGTTAAACGCCGTTTCGAAATACGGTGAGACAAACACGAGCGCGCTAGATAAGGCGGTGATGCAAGAGGCTCTTGAGATTTCCATCGCCATGCTCGCCCCTGTAGTCCCCCATTTTTGCCATGTCCTCTGGGACTATTTGGGTGGCGAAGGTGCAGCAATAGATGCGGCATGGCCTAAAGTTGATAAAAGCGCCTTGGTGCAAGACAACATGACGATGGTCATTCAGGTCAACGGTAAGCTACGCAGCAAGCTCGAGGTTGCTAAAGACACCGCCAAGGAGCAACTCGAAGCACTCGCACTTGCAGACGAGACGGTGCAGAAATTTACCGCCGAGCTAACCGTTCGCAAGGTCATCGTTGTGCCAGGCAAATTGATTAATATCGTTGCGGCTTAGCTCGGCACAGCGCTGCACAGCGCAGAACAGAACAGAAAAACAGAGAGTACGGAGGCACTGCATGCGCTCGTTTAACTACATAGCCAACTGGGTGTCTAAGTGCTGCGTCGCCTTTGTGCTTGCACTTGCTCTAACGGCCTGCGGATACAGCTTGCGCGGCAGCGAGCAAGCGACTACGACGCTTTCGCAAATCATCTTAACCGCCTCAAACCCAAACGACCCACTTGTAGCGGAACTCATCGGCGCGCTGGATGCCCTTTCCGTCGACGTCGTAGTCAATAGCGATGTGCCGCGAGACGGCGCTTCAATAACGCTTCGTCTTGGCGATGAGCGGTTGGACCGACGCGCAGTATCGGTCAACTCGCGCGCACGAGCAGCGCAGTATGAATTGTCACTTCATAGCCAACTCACGCTCACAGTCGGGTCAGCTGTCCTCCTCGACGCTGTAGAGGTGAGTGTGCAAAGTGAGTACTTTGAAGAAATCGAAAACCTCGCAGGCACTCAGGATGAAATTGCACTGCTCACGCAAGAGATGCGTCGCAGCCTCGTCCTACAAATAATTCGACGCGCCAGCGCAGCGATTCAATGAGGGGCTAGGTGTGGAAATATCCTCGGGACAACTCAACGCTCAGTTAAGGCCGCCCAATCGAGCGCTTTACTGGGTTTCCGGCGACGACCCGCTCCTTATGCTCGAGGCGGGCGACGCGATTCGCACCTTTCTTCGAAAGCAGGGTTTCGATCAGCGCGACTTGTTTCACGTCGATAAAAATTTCGATTGGGATAATTTCCTACAGCTTGCCAACAGCCTTTCTTTGTTCGCTGACAAACGAATCATTGAACTGCGATTTTCCTCGGCGAAACCCGACGACGAAGGAAAGAAGGCGCTGCAACAATTTGTAGACAATCCGAATGATGATATCGCCGTCATGATCCTTGGGCCGAAACTCGACAAAGCGGCCACCTCAACCAAATGGTTTAGCAAACTTACTGCAAATGCGCTGCTGGTTAAGGTTTGGCCTCTTAAACGCGAAGAGCTTCCGGCCTGGCTGAGCGCACGGCTCAAAATTGCCGGCATCAGTACAAGCCGAGAAGCAGTCGCAATGCTTGCCGATCGGGTTGAAGGCAATCTGCTCGCTGCAGTCCAAGACATCGAGCGCATAAAATTGGCGTTCGCGGGTACTGGCCAGCCAACCAAACCGTTAGAAGCGAGTGAACTCGTCGACTTTGTGAGCGACAACTCGCGGCTCACAACTTACGATTTGCTCGACGCGACCCTGCTCGGAGAGACCAGCCGAGCCCAAAAAATTCTTGCTGGGTTAAAAGCTGAAGGGGTTCATCCGTTGCCTATACTCGCAACGTTTACGCGCGAACTCGATAGCCTGCTTCCCATGCTAGCTCTAAAGGAGAAGGGGCAAAATAGCGAAATGATCATTAAAAACGCGCGCGTGTGGGCTAATCGCAAAACTGCAGTTAAAAGCGTGCTGTCGAGGCTGAGCAAGCCTCAGGCATGGCAATTGCTGCATCAGGCACGCCATATCGATGGGGCGATAAAAGGCATGAATTTGGCAAACCCTTGGGATGAGCTTAGTCTTCTCTCACTAAAATTAAGCGGCGCTTCGCTTGCATCGGAACGCCGCTGAGAGAGTCGGCCCTGCCGCCTAATACGCTATTGCAGTCCTCGTCGAAGAAGCAGTGGCTCTATAGACGCTTCACGACCCCTGAAGTCCTTAAACAAACTCATCGCCTCGCGGCTGCCGCCCTTAGAAAGCAACGTATTTCTAAAATGATCCCCGTTTGCTCTTACTAAGCCCCCGTTCTCTTTAAACCACTCGACACTGTCAGCATCGAGCACTTCGCTCCAAATGTAAGAGTAGTAGCCTGCGGAGTAGCCTCCCATGATGTGGGAGAAATACGCGCTTTTATAGCGGGGCGGAACTTGTCTAATATCTAATCCCGCTTTGGCGAGCGCATCCGCTTCGAATTGAGGGATTTGTTCGGCAGTTGGCACCTCATTGGGCGCGAGTTGATGCAACGCCTGATCTAAAACCGAAGCAGCCAAATACTCCGAGGTAGAAAAGCCTTGATTGAATTTCTGCGCGGCAAGCACTTTATCGAGAAGCGCCTGAGGCATCGGAGCGCCTGTTTCGAAATGCACAGCATAATTGGCCAACACTTCAGGCCACGTTGCCCACATCTCATTGACCTGCGACGGGTACTCGACAAAGTCACGCGGTACGCTTGTACCCGAAAAATAGGGATATTCGACATCGGAGAATAACCCATGAAGCGCATGGCCAAACTCATGGAACAGTGTCGTCACTTCATCAAATGTCAGCAGTGTCTCAACCCCTTCTGCCGGTTTAGTGATGTTTAGATGGTTCGCAACGACTGGGCTCGTTCCCATCAGGCCATTTTGCGGCACGTAAGCATTCATCCAAGCGCCGCCTCGCTTTGAGGGGCGAGCATAGAAGTCCCCGATAAAAATACCCAATTTAGTTCCGGCCACATCGAAGACATCAAACACTCTCACGTCTTCTTGATATACCGGCAGGTCGAAACGCTCAGCGAAGGTTAGCCCGTACAGTTTTTCAGCCGCAAAAAATACCCCGCGCTTAAGGACATTATCTAATTCGAAATAAGGCCGTAGCTGCGACTCGTCAAATGCGTAGCGCTGTTGCCGTAATTGCTCACTGTAGAACTGCCAATCCCATGCCTCTAGCTCGAAGTCACCGCCAGTGGCATCAACAATTTCCTGCAGGTCTTCGGCTTCGCGCCTCGCATTCGCTGCCGCAGCAGGGGCGAGCGAGGCTAAGCGGGCATTTACTGCCTCGACAGTGAGCGCGGTAGCATCTTCGAGCACATAGTCGGCATGGGTAGGATAACCCAGCAAGTTTGCTCGCTCTGCTCGCAGCTTCAGAACGCTTGAAAGAATTTGTCTGTTATCGAACTCGCCGCCACGAACGCCTCTTGCGACCGACGCTCGATGAATAGCTTCCCTAACCTCTCGATTCTGAACACTACTTAGCGCAGGTTGGCCGCTCGTATTGAGAAGAGGCAAGACATATTTGCCGTCGTAACCCCTGCTACTCGCCTCTTTACCTGCAGCAACGATTAGGGCCTCATCGAGCCCTGTCAGCTCCTCGCGTGTATCGACAACGACCGCCATAGCGTTCACTTCATTGAGCACATTCTGACTAAACTGTGTCTGTAACAACGCAGCCTCTGCATTTATCTCTTTCAAGCGGGCCTGTTCGGCACTACCTAATGCCGCACCTGCGCGGACGAAATCGGTGTAATACTTCTCGATCAGACGCACAGCCTCCGCGCTCAATCCGAGGTCTGCTCTGCGTGTATAGACACTCTCGATGCGGGCGAAAAGTGCTCCATTCAGGACGATGGCATCATCGTGTGCGGCTAGCTCAGGGGCAAGTTCCTGCTGGATTTTCTGCAGTGCGTCATTGGTGTGTGCGCCCGCGAGCGCAAAGAAAACTCGGCTCACCCGATTGAGTAACTGCCCCGATACTTCGAGTGCAAGAATAGTGTTTTCGAAGCTCGGCACGGCCCCCTGATCCGCTATCGCCTGCGCCTCAGCTTTCTGCTGCGCCATCCCAGCTCTGAAAGCAGGCAGATAATGTTCGCTCTCTATGCGGTCGAAGGGAGGATAGTCGAAATCAAGGTCGCTTACTCTAGCAAAAGGGTTGTCTTCACGCATGCTCACGCCCGCCTCCTGCCCGGCGGCGGACGCGTTCATTAAACCTAGCGCTATCGCAATGACTATTAACTTTGCTTTCATTGTGAACCTCTCTATTGATTCAATTTCTAAAGTCATCGACTGTCGATGCTTTTCGTAACGGACGATTCAGGCACGAAGGAAGAGCGAGGCTGTCCTGTCCTAGCTATGCTGCCGGTTACTGCAAGTAAACAATAAGGATCGCGGCAGGACAGACGAAGCGAATATAAAAGGGCCAAATTCGCCAGAAAAAACCTGATGCGGCATCGGGCGCACCCTGTTTAATCTCTTCGAGTATTGTTGCGCGGTTCCATATCCAACCGCTAAACACGCAAAAAAACAGACCCAGTAACGGCTGACTCATTTCCGTGGTTGCAGTGACCACTAAATCGAATAATGAGTCAAAATTAAACACGATCACTAGTGAAATCAACGCAATTATCGATCCCAGTAGAAACGCTGCCGCAGGCCTGCGAACCCCCTTTGACTCGACAACAAAAGAGACCGGCACTTCGAGCATCGAAATTGATGAGGTGAGCGAGGCAATCGCCATCAACGCAAAAAATGCGAAAGCAACAAAACCGCCAACAGCCCCCATCGAATCAAACAACGCTGGCAACACCGAAATAATCAGTCCGGGGCCTGCTATTAGGCCTCCTTGCGCGTCAAATATTTCAACGCCACTTGCGAGCGCCACATACATAGCCGGTAAAATAAGCAAACCTGCCAGCACAGCTATACCCACATCAAGCAAAGCAACGAGACTCCCGATAACGGGCAAATTTTCGCTTTTGCTGATGTAAGACCCATAAACCAACATGGTTCCGACGCCCAAAGAAAGCGAGAAAAAGGCCTGGCCCATAGCACTGACTAGCAGTCCAGGGCGAGCGAAGACGGAAAAATCTGGCACTAGGTAAGCGCGAAGTCCCTCCATCGCACCTGGCAACGTGAACACATAGACTATGAGTAATACCAAGATAAGAACAAGCGAGGGCATGAGGCGAGTTGCCCATTTCTCGATTCCCTCTTTGACGCCTGCACTAATTATAAAGATGGTGAGCAGCATGAACACAACGACGAAGAGCGAGTTGCGCACTACACCATCGACGATAAGCCAGTCCGCTAACGCCGTCAGTCCAATTAACTGCGCCACTGGCTGCAACAAAAACGCGAGCATCCATCCACTGACAATGGCGTAAAAACTGAGAATAAAGCTAACTGTCACGATGCCTAAGCCGCCTACAAAAGAGCCAAACAATCTGCTTTTAGGCCCCGTAGCAATTTTTCGTAGTGCAGTAACGCCATTCGCGCGGGCGTAGCGGCCAATGATCAGCTCCGCCATCAGCGCAGGATACGCGAGCGCAAACGCCAGTAACAGGTAGGCGAACAGAAAGGCCGCACCACCGTTACTCGCCGCATTGGTTGGAAAGCCCCAAATGTTGCCAAGGCCAACGGCCGACCCCGCAGCAGCCATAAGAAAGCCGAATCGAGAAGAAAATTCGCCGCGCGGACTCGCCATATTATTATCCTTTTGCACGCTAGCACTGCTAACGCTGCAGTGCTGTTACAGCTTTTTTGCAAGTAAAAACCCGTAAACTGCAGCGCTTTCGCAGCAAACGCCAGTCAGCTTATTGATCGTAAGTGTCGAGCAAAAATCGTGCGCTCGTAGCATCTATCAATTTGAACACTACATTGGTAATAACACTAACCGAGCCGCTCAGATTGACCTCGAGCGCTGGAATGGTCAGAAGACCGGTCGCACTGTCGAAAGTCGCCATGCCATCAAAGGCTGTTTGCCTAGGAATGACGCTTTCCTGATTGACCTCTATTACAAATCCCAGTGCGGAGGCGACAGAGCGTAAGTTGAGGCTTAAAAGCTCGCTGCCGTCGTCGATGTTTACGCTTGTAATCAGCAGGCCGGTCCCACTTTCATAAACATGAGACGACGTACTAAACCGCTCGGTGACCTCTACATTCATGTAAACGAACGACGAGGGGTTGTCGTAGAATTCTGAGAAATAAGGCGCGTTGGGTGCTTTTGCGCCGAGGCTCACGAACGGTAACGCATCGATGGCATCAAGTACTGCCATACCGTCTCCTAATACGGTACCGAACACCGTAAACCCGCCATTATTCGCATCCAGATTGCCACTATTATCTGCGAGGTTCACAAACCACTGGTTCGTCGCGCTATCAGGATTGCCATCAACTTTCGCCATCGCGACAGTGCCGCGCAGATTCGATGCGCCAAATTCATTCACGACAGTCTCGCCTGTAGGAATATCGATAGGCCCTTCGAACAACTTGAAACGATAGGCCCCGCCTTGCACAACAAAGTTATCGACAACTCGATGCAGGTAAGTGCCGTTAAAATCATTACGGGCAACATAACCAAGAAAATTGGCCACCGTAAGCGGCGCTGTTTCATCCAACAGCTCGATCGAATAGTCCCCGACGCTCGTACTGACTCGTACGATTGTTCCTGCCATTGACGAAAAGCTTGCCAGCGAAAGCGTCAAAGCAGTAGCGACATAAAGCGCGCGCAAGAAAATCCTTGCATAATGGTTGTTGTCAGGAATGGGCATAGACTCGAGCTCTTAGGCAAAATATCAGTCGATATTGTAACTGCGGCACCGTCGTGGCGCCACAGCCGGAAGCAATCCTTTATAATCAGGCGACAAACGGCGCGTTATATAGAGAGCGGGGATGCTGTGTGCTATCTTCTCGCTCCGCATCCATCAGCATGGTGAGACACAGCTTATTTTTGCACGAGGGAACGCGCTCAACGCCTTAAACAATCTAGCGTCACCCTGAAGTTATTACAGGTACGGATAACCATTGAATACAAAACAGCACTCTCTTCAGCGCGCGGGTAACAGCAGTTCTAATCGCCTCGGAATCGGCATCGACTACGGCACAAGCAATAGCGCCGCGGCTATTTTCGACGGCACCCATGTAACCGTAGTTAACCTCGAGCCTCACGCCAAAGTGATGCCTAGCGCGACCTATATCAATCGCGAGTATCAGATCGTTACGGGGCAGGCCGCGATAGACGAGTATGTCAGCAGTAATACGGGGCGGACAGTCGAGTTAAGCGCAGAGATTCTAGGCGAGGGTCGTACTACTACTGGGCAAACGGGCGATCATGGCCTGCCCGAAGAAGCATCGACGTCGCTTATCTACGGGCAATCACTTGTCGATGGCGGGCAACAGGGCAGACTCTTTAGGGGCATAAAGCGGTTGCTCGGTAACAACGAGTCTCAGCGGCTGATGGTGTTCGATAAGCCTTTCCGTCTCGTCGCTCTCATCACTCCCCTGCTCATTCGTATACGACGTACAATTGAAGCACAGCTGCCTTTAGGTATAAATCCAACGCCTGTCATCGATCACGCCTGTATCGGACATCCAGTCAATTTCGAAGGCTCACAGAACGACCGCAATCGCGCCGCACTTAGCGCCCTTTCAGAGAGCTACGGCTATGCCGAGTTCAACCGGCAGAGCTTCTATCCCGAGCCTAACGCTGCCGCACTCAGCTACCTATACGCGAATCCGCAGTTGCAAACCAAAACCCTGCTTGCAGTTGACTTTGGTGGCGGCACGCTAGATCTCTGTGTAATAAAACACACGAACGAAGATTTCGAGGTCGTCGCAACACACGGTATTGGCTTAGGCGGCGACCATATCGATCAGCTTCTCTTTAGAGAACTTATTTTCCCTCTTCTAGGTAAAGGCGAACGCTGGCGTCGTGCGGGCGAAGACCGAGAAATAGAGACGCTTTTCCCTTTCGAAGAGTACGAAGACCTCCTGCTTAATTGGGCGGTGAGCTATATGTTAAACCAGAACAAATACACTACCCCGCTGCATCAGCGAATTCAGGATGGTGACGAAGCTTCAACCAAGTTTCAGCGCCTTTACGACCTCATAAAAAATAATCACAGCTACCTCGTGTTTCAATTGCTCAAAGACTTAAAGGCTGAACTTTCACACTCGGAATCGGCGCGACTCGACATACCCGAACTAGATATCGAGCTGACCCTCACGCGCGCGCAATTTGAGACTATGATTTCCAGTCTAATGGCGAAATTTGAACAGGCTATCGACGACACTCTCACGCGCGCGGCAATCCAAAGCAGTGACATCGAACTGGTTATTCGCACAGGCGGTTCATCGCTCATCCCAGCAGTAAAGCGCGTACTCGAAGAACGATTCCCAGGTAAAGTAGTCGAACACGACCCCTTTACGAGTGTCGCGGCGGGTCTTGCCATTGCAGAATATTTAGGCGCGTCGCACACCGAATCACAAACTTAGGTTTATCGGAAGGGGACTTGCAATAAGGAGCAGTAAAACGAGAACCTGGAACAGGAATTGGAGTGTGAAAAAGAAAGTGGAGATGAAAATTGGCGCTGAAATTTTCTACGCCAACCTAACCATCATCGAGGCACAGTAACCGACAGAGAGTCTGCTCCCACCGAAAAAGTAACGCTCTCGACGTGCCCGCCCCGCTCAACATTCACGAGATTCGACTGATCAGGCCACACATCGCGCAACACGCTGTTGATCACGCGAAGCTGCAGCGACTTGCCGACTTGGCTGGTGGCAAAATTTGGCACTTCTTGATAGACCCAGAGATACTGACCATCGATCTCCTCTCCAAGGTAATGAGGTTTGAGCTCTTGCAGCGGCTCGCCTTGAACGTCGAGCGCAATAGCGAAACGATTGACAACATAACTCCCAAACAACGCGCGCGAATCAGGTGACTCGATAATATCCTGCTTTTCTCCAAAGACCGCACTAGCCGCATGTTCGGCATCGTGCAAAAACAGGCGATGCATGATTTCAAGGCTGCCAGTATTCGAATTGAACAGCAGCCTTGTTACCGCTGTCTTCTGTTGATGACCATAGACAGCGGCGCTGCAAAAGATTAACAGCCCCGCCACAGAGAAAAGACCCGCACGCTTTGCCGCGAGCGTAGTTCGCAAGAAAAATGTCCGACTAATTGCCACTCTCATCTTCTTCATTCTCGTCATCATCACCTGCCACTTTCAGCTCGGTTTTAATGTCCTGCATAATGTCTCGCGAAACACGGCGGCTGCTAGACGACGACTTAAAGCTTTCGATGCGGGACGGGACAAGACGGCGAGGATAAAAGTTGTTCTCTATATCAGCGTCTGCAGTCTCCATACCTGGGTCTATCGTCAGCGATACTATCTCGCGCTCGGTTATTAGTAGCTTCTTCACCATCTTGGGCGACTTGCGCCAGATTTCCGCAGGATAACGAATCTGTTCTGTCGCACCGTCGGCGTATTCGACATCGAGTATGATCGGCATCACCAAGCCGCCTTTGTTGGCAAACTCTACAAGATAGTAGTTGCGCTCTTCACTGACCGCTTTGTCTAACGCTTCTCGTTCCCAATTTTCGAGTCCTTCAAGGAACGAATTGTAGGCATTGCGCTCTTTATTGGTCACCGTAAATTCATCGTTCTCGTCATAAAAGTCGCTGACGTCAGTATTACGCTCTACCCAAGTGCGCATACCCGCATCGCGGTTACGCTCACTGAATAACGATGGCGAAAAGGCTTTGTCGTCTTCGCGCTCACGCACAAAATCGATATCGGGATTCTCCGTATTCATTTCCATTTGATACACGCGCTCTAAGGAAATATCGACGTGGTCTGTGGTGTAGAACCACCCACGCCAAAACCAATCGAGATCTATACCCGACGCTTCCTCCATTGTGCGGAAGAAATCCGAAGGCGTCGGACGCTTGAATTCCCATCTGCGCGAATATTCTTTAAAGGCAAAATCGAAAAGTTCGCGGCCCATAATAGTCTCGCGCAAAATATTCAGTGCAGTAGCAGGTTTCGAATACGCATTCGGACCAAGACGCAGCACGCTATCTGATTGCGTCATCACGGGCACTTGGTTGCTCGATACCATATAGTCGACGATGTAGCGCGGCTCAACGCCCCACGGAATTTCTGCATCCCATTCACGGCCAGCAACGCCATCGAGATAGCTATTGATTCCCTCATCCATCCAGGTCCACTGACGCTCATCGGAGTTAACGATCATGGGGAAGTAAAAATGACCGACTTCGTGAATCACAACCCCGATAAGAAACCGCTTCTCAGCCAGCGTATAGGTTCGGCTGCCATCGTCTTGCAACGTTGTACGTGGCCCGTTGAAGGTAATCATCGGGTATTCCATACCGCCAACGAAGCCAATATTAACCGACTGTGCAGTCGGATACGGGTAATCAAATGAGAAACGGCTATAGACCTCTAGCGTGTGAATCACCGACTCTGTTGAGTATTTTGCCCAGAGGTCACCGCCCTCTTTTGGCCAGAACGACATGGCAACCACCAACTCCTGCTCGGCGCCCTCTTGGCGATAGCCTTTTGCGTCCCAGATATATTTGCGCGACGAAGACCAGGCGAAATCGCGCACGTTTTCGGCACTAAAGCGCCATGTCTTTGTTTCGTTGGTGCCTTCGGCTTCGTTCGCTAGAGCCTCCTCAGGCGTAACGATCAAAACTGGTCGCTCGGCAGTCTCGGCCTGCCGGAGGCGACGTCGCTGCTCATCGGTTAGCACTTGGTTTGCGTTTTCAAGCTCACCTGTCGCTGCCACGATATGATCGGCAGGGACAGTCATGGCAACCTCGTAGTCACCAAACTCTAGCGTGAACTCACCCGAGCCCAAGAATTCCTTATTCGTCCAACCTTCGTAATCGGTATAAGCGACAAGACGCGGGAACCACTGCGCCAGCGCGTAGATAGTGTTACCGTTTTCACCTTCGTCGGCAAAGTGCTCGTAGCCTGCGCGCGGGCCTATTACGTCGCCATTAACGATGTTGTAGCTATAATCGATTTTGAAATCGACCGAGGCACCTGGGCGCAAGGCGCGCGCCAAATCGACTCGCATCAATGTGCCGACGATCGTGTGATTGAGCGCGTTGCCCGCGGCATCAACTACCGACTGAATATCGTATCCAAGCTCAGCTTCTTCCATATACTGAATTTCACGAAGCTGACCAAGACTTACACGCGCAGGCGAACCTGGCTCGGGGCTAGACCGGTTGAACGTTTCGCTCAGTTGCGCAATAGAATCGTTACGAAATCGGTTTTGATCAAGCTGCAACCAGAGATAGTTGAGCGTGTCGGGGGAATTGTTCTGATAGGAAATCGATTCAGTGCCCTGAATGCTGTGCGTCTCTTCATTCAGTATGACTTCGATATCGTAATCGACTTTTTGCTGCCAGTACTCATGACCCGGCTGCCCCGCCGCGTTGCGGTAGACGTTGGGCGTCGGCAAAACTTCGTCTAGCTGGCGAAACTTATCTTGGTAGTCGCCTTTAGTCTGCTGGATACCCTGCGCGACTGCAATGCTGCTCAAGAAGCTCAGAGCGGCGCCAAAGCAGCTTATCTTTAAGGCAGCAGCTAAGTCTAAGGCCTTGAATTTTGGATCACTCATAAGTAGATTCCCTGTT
>LICD01000005.1 GCA_001438145.1 OM182 bacterium BACL3 MAG-120619-bin3
CGACTCTCGCCAGCGCGCAGTTTGGCGACCGCAAAACATCCGCCCTTGACCTAAGCAACACACCGCAGGTCCTACCCTCTGAACTCGCGTTCCCTTTTCATGTCGGCTCTGTAGAAAAAGGCCAACTCGCTATTACGTGGACGCCGGCGCCTGAACACTATCTCTACCGACACCGTTTTGCCTTCACCGCGAACGGGATCGACTTGGCTTTTACCCTGCCCGACGGTCTTGCGATGGAAGACGAGTTTTTTGGGGCAATTGAAGCCTATTTCGGCGCAGTTACCACCCAAATCGATCTTTCCCCTGCACAAGACCTGCCGGCTACCGCTTTGTTGAGCATTCGCTATCAAGGCTGCGCCGCTTGGGGCTTCTGCTATCCACCCCAAACAGTCGACATTCCGCTCCAAGACCTGATCGATTGAGTCAATTCGAGCTCCTTATCACTAATATTAGTGATATTCGGAATAAATTCTGCGAAAATGCGTTGAAAATTGGCAATCTATCGGGAATTTCGCGCAAATTGCGATGAATGTGGCAAAACTATGGCATCGATACTCGTCTTAAACGGACCCAACCTCAACCTTCTAGGCAGCAGAGAGCCCGATATATACGGCTCCGATACCCTCGACGACATCAATATCCGTCTTGGCACCGCCTGCATCGAGGCCGGCCATACCTTCGACAGCTTTCAAAGTAATAGTGAAGGTGCGCTAATCGACCGGATTCACTTAGCAAGATCGGCGAAAATCGACTATATGCTCGTTAACTTCGGCGGGTATACACACACAAGCGTCGCCCTACGCGACGCCATGCTTGCCTCAGAAATCCCTTTTATCGAGGTGCACCTATCGAACTTGTACCGCCGCGAAGAGTTCCGGCAGCACTCCTTTTTCTCCGATATCGCCGAGGGCTGCGTGATCGGGCTGGGTGCTCAAGGCTATGAGCTTGCGCTCGATGCCGCCTTAGCCCGCCTGAAATAGCGAGGAGCAGCCACGGGCTGGCGATCCGCCCAAAACACTTTAAACCACAATCTTTTCTAACACCCGCGCAGTGCCCCGAGCGAGGCACTCTCAAGCAAAGAGGCGACAAACACCATGGATATCAGAAAGGTTAAAAAACTGATCGAACTACTCGAAGCATCCGACATCGCAGAGATCGAGATCAAAGAAGGCGAAGAATCGGTTCGCATTAGCCGCGGCTCAGGCTCTGTTCAGCAACAAGCATTGACGTATCAGATGCCACAGCAGGTCGCACCGGCGCCGGCGCCCATTGCAGCCCCTGCCGCTGTGGCACCTTCCGCTACTCCAGCCGCTTCTGCCAACGCAGTGAAGTCGCCGATGGTTGGTACATTCTATGGCTCGCCATCACCTACCTCGCCTGCCTTCGTCGAAGTGGGCAAGCATGTCAAAGCGGGCGATGTTATCTGCATCGTTGAAGCGATGAAGATGATGAATCAGATCGAGGCAGATCATTCAGGCGTCGTTGAAGCGATCCTCGTCAAAGACGGCGAGCCAGTTGAGTTCGACCAACCCCTCATCATTATCGCTTAGCACCGCAGCCCAGCGCAGGCTGGGAAAGGGCTAATCATTTAGGGATTTGTGCAATGCTTAAAAAAGTACTAATTGCGAACCGCGGAGAGATTGCGCTTCGCGTCCTGCGCGCCTGCAAACAACTCGGCATCAAAACTGTCGCCGTGCACTCAACCGCCGACAAAGATCTCATGCACGTGCACCTAGCAGATGAATCTGTTTGCATAGGGCCGCCAAGCCCCACAGAAAGCTACCTCAATATTCCGGCGATTATTTCGGCGATGGAAGTGACAGAGGCCGACGCGGTCCACCCAGGTTACGGCTTCCTCTCCGAAAATGCCGATTTCGCCGAACAGGTTGAGAACAGCGGCTTTACTTTTATCGGGCCTACCGCAGAAACCATTCGCATGATGGGCGATAAGGTCTCTGCTATTAAAGTGATGATTGAGGCGGGCGTACCCACAGTGCCCGGCTCTAACGGGCCTCTAGACAATGACGATGCGCGCACGCTTCGCATCGCTCGCGAAATCGGCTTCCCCGTTATTATAAAGGCGGCGGCTGGCGGCGGTGGACGTGGCATGCGTGTTGTCCACGAGGAAGCAGACCTGCTTAGCAGTATTCATGTGACGCAAACCGAGGCCCAGTCATTCTTCGGCAGCGGGGTCTGCTATCTCGAGAAATACCTCGAAAACCCTCGCCACGTTGAAATCCAAGTGTTGGGCGATGGTCGGGGAAACGCCATTCACCTCGGCGACCGCGACTGCTCTTTGCAGCGCCGTCACCAAAAAGTAATCGAAGAGGCGCCAGCTCCAGGAATCCCCGAAGCGATAAGAGAAGAAGTGGCGGCAACCTGCATTCGTGCCTGCGAACAAATGAAATACCGCGGCGCCGGTACGCTCGAATTTCTCTACCAAGACGAACGCTTTTACTTTATCGAGATGAACACGCGCGTGCAGGTAGAGCACCCAGTGACAGAGCAGGTCAGCGGAGTGGACATCGTGCGTGAACAGCTGTTAATTGCGGGCGGCAGTCCGCTTAGCTACAAGCAGTCGGACATTGTGATTAAAGGGCATTCGTTCGAATGTCGCATCAACGCAGAAGACCCCTCAACCTTCCTGCCTAGCCCGGGCAAGGTGAACATGTTTCATGCTCCGGGCGGCAACGGTGTTCGGGTCGATTCGCATCTCTACAGCGGCTACACTGTGCCTCCTTTCTACGACTCGCTCATTGCCAAGCTAATCTGCTCGGGCGACACGCGAGAAGAGGCACTGAAGCGCATGGAGATCGCGCTTGACGAGATGCTTATCGATGGCATTAGCAGCAATATTGCATTGCATAAAGATCTCGCTCGCGACGCTGCGTTTAAAAGAGGCGGTGTGAATATCCACTACCTCGAGAAAAAGCTTAAGCTCTAAACGACAATGAGTCCCGCATGAACTGGCAACAACTGAAGATCCAAATAATCCCCGAGCACGTCGATTTTATCGAGCCACAGTTGCTTGCCGCAGGCGCCGTATCGATCACCTATCTCGACGCAGAAGACCAGCCGGTCTTTCAAGAAGAACTCGACAGCACCCCGCTGTGGGATAGCCTTGTCTTGTGCGCACTCTTCGAAGAAGACACAGAGCTTGGCGAACTGCTCAGCTGGCTTGGTGGTAACGCGTCTATCGTCAACAGAGCTAGCCTCGAGGTAGAAAAAATCGAAGATCAGGCGTGGGAACGCAGCTGGATGGACAATTTTTCGGCAATGCAATTTGGTGAAAAACTCTGGATCTGCCCAAGCTGGCAAGAGCCGCCCGACCCCAGCGCCACCAATATCATGCTCGACCCCGGACTCGCGTTTGGCAGTGGCAGCCACGCTACCACGGCGCTATGCCTTCAGTGGCTCGCCACTCAAGACCTCCAGGGTAAGGATACCGTGGATTACGGCTGCGGCTCGGGCATTCTGGCTATTGCCGCTGCACTGCTTGGCGCCCAGAGCGTGCAAGGCGTCGACAACGACCCTCAGGCTGTCCTGGCTACGAACGACAATTGCGAACGCAACGGTCTACTGCCAGGGCGTGTAGGAACTTTCCTACCCGAAGAGTACGATTCAATGAGCACGCCCGAAAGCGTCGACATTTTACTCGCCAATATTCTTGCCGCACCACTGCTCAGCCTCGCGTCAAAATTTGCATCGCTAGTGAAACCTAAAGGCAGCATTGTCTTGTCGGGCCTTCTCGCCGAACAGGCCGACGCGATTACTGAGGTTTACAGCGAATGGTTTGAGATGAGCGCGGCAGTGCAGCGGGAAGACTGGATTCGCCTCAGCGGGATTAAACGCTAGTTCATCATTTAGAATCAAAACCAACCCTTATGAAGACTGCCACAACGTGCTGCCCGTTTTGCCAAGCACAGATTAAAGTCAGCGCGCGCCTGATCGGCGCAACCGGTCCTGCGGTTCGCTGCGGTGCGTGTTTTCGTTTGTTTACTGCAGCCAACGCTGTAAATTTAGGTTCAGATTTAGACCCTGGCCAACGCGAAGGCGACCGAGCAAACGCCGAAGGATCGACCGAAGCTGTGCGAATGCGGGCGTTGAATACCGACTATTCGCTGCTTAGCGGCGAGGGGTTAGAGCCGATCAATTCCGCCCAGTTACCGCACTTAGACTCAAGCCCCATTGAAATCGCAGCCAAAGCAGATGGGACTTGGCGCCATGCCGCAAAAACCGCGACATCGGTGTTCACACTATTGTTGCTGGTCGCAGCACTCGCTGCGCAATACCTCTGGGCTAACCGTAACCTTTATCAGCATTCGCCGGCGCTCTACCCCCTATTCGCGAGCGGCTGCGCGCTATTCAACTGCTCGATTCCCCCGTTCTCCGACATTTCAGCCTTTCGCGGAGAGGCGCTTACTGTCGTCTCAGGTCCGGTGGGTAGTAACAGCTTAGTCGTCAGTTTTGTGCTCAGTAACTCAGCGCCTCTCGCGCAGACTGCGCCGGTGCTTATACTCAGTTTCGATACGGCAGCTCAGCGTAGCGTCGCCCTGCGAGAATTTGCGCCCGTGGACTATTTTCCCGCGTCTACCGATCCAATCAAAGCGCTCAGTGCAGGTGAGCGCGTCACCATTAGACTCGAATTAATAGACCCCGGCGCCGACGCCGTGAATTACACCGTTGCATTTAGGGCGCTATAGCAGAGATGACGCGCGTATTGACTCAGCAAAAGCCTTCCGCTGCGTCCAAGTCACCGCTATCATTAGCCATCGCCCAAGCTTGATACCAACACCCGTGTTTTCAGGCTTGAGTTAGGCTGGTCTTCGGCTCAGTTTAAATTCAATTACGACCAGCGAGACCACGACTGTGCACAGGATCGGCCCTTATACACTGCGCAATAATCTCTTCCTCGCCCCCATGGTTGGGGTGTGTGACGCACCCTTCCGCGAAATCTGCAGTCAGCAAGGCGCCGGTATCACCGTTGCCGAAATGCTACCTTCGAGCAAAGAACTGTGGGAGAAAGAGCGGCTGCGGCTGCGTCAGGTCAAGGCTAATGTAAGCAGCCCACAGGTCATTCAGATCGCGGGCTCAGACCCGGGCATCATGGCGCAGTGTGCGCGCCATAACGCCGAGCTCGGCGCCGATGCAATAGACATCAACATGGGCTGTCCGGCTAAAAAAGTCATGAAAAAAGCAGCAGGTTCAGCACTGCTACGCGACACTGACCTGGTCGAACGGATCCTTCGCGCAATAGTCGGCGCGGTGGATATTCCGGTTACTCTTAAAATCCGTACCGGCTGGTGCCCCGAGTCTCGCAACGGTGTCGAAGTTGCAAAAATCGCCGAAGACTGCGGCATCCAGCTACTCACCGTTCATGGCCGCACCCGAGAGTGCCGCTTTAAAGGCGCGGTAGAATACGACACGATCGCCGCTATCAAACAGGCGGTGGGCATCCCCATCGTCGCCAATGGCGACATCGATTCACCCGAGCGAGCACAGCAAGTGCTCCATCACACCGGCGCCGACGCGCTGATGATCGGCCGAGGAGCACAGGGCAGCCCCTGGATATTTCGCCAAATAGAGCAATTTCTCGAAGACGGCACCTACCTTCCAGACCCCTCGGCGCAGGCGCGCTATGAGGTTGCGATCAGTCATCTGCGCAAGCTTCACCTCTTTTACGGCGAACACCGCGGCGCGCTCTATGCCCGCAAACATGTCAATGGCTATGTCGAGGGACTTGAGGGCTCGCGCGAGTTTATGCAGGCATTTAACGCAGCTGCCGAGGCGCAGGAACAACTAGACTTGGTAGACGCTTACTTCGAAGGAATCTTGCCCACTGTCGGCATGTCCGCCCGAGGCATCGCCGCATGAGCAACCTCACCGACTCGGACGAGTCAATGCTCGATGAGATTTTCGGTGCCGACGAGGACTCGGGGGGCATTGACCTACCCGCGTTCGCGCCTGCGCGCCTGCAAGAAGCTGAAACGTTACGCGCCTCACTCAACCTTGAGACTCTCCGTCCGGCTGGCGTCTCAACGTTACGTGAACAGGTGTTGAGCTCGGTAGAGAACTACTTTGCGCTGTTAGAAGGCGAGCAGGCGAAAGATCTTTACGAGCTCGTTTTGGCCGAAGTCGAAGCACCGCTTTTGGCCGCTGTGATGCACCAAACACGGGGCAACCAGAGCAAGGCTGCTATCGTGCTCGGACTCAATCGTGGTACTCTGCGCACCAAGTTAAAACAGTATGGGCTGCTGTAAATCGACCTCGTTTGTCATGCTTTTTATCTTGCTCGTTACCGTGCTTTTTACCGTACTCGTTACCGTGCTCTTTACCGTAATTTAATCATCGCAACAACTAACCGACCCGTCCGCTACTAAAAAAGAAGCCAAGCTATGACCTCAGACGCATCTGTCGCCATCCGCCGAGCCTTGCTCAGCGTCTCCGACAAAGCCGGCCTCGTGCCATTCGCTCAAGCCCTCGCCGACCTCGGCATCGAATTGCTTTCTACTGGCGGCACCTATCGCCTCCTGCAAGAGGCGGGCATTCCGGCCATCGAGATCTCTGAATACACCGGCTTCCCCGAAATGATGGATGGCCGCGTGAAGACGCTGCACCCCAAAGTGCACGGCGGTATCCTTGCGCGCCGCGACCAAGACCAAGCGGTTATGGACGAACACAATATTCCACCAATCGATTTAGTGGTGGTTAATCTCTATCCCTTCGAGGCAACCGTCGCGAATCCAGACTGCGACCTGCCAACGGCAATCGAGAACATCGATATTGGCGGCCCGACTATGCTGCGCGCAGCGGCCAAAAATAATCGCTTCGTGACTGTAGTGGTAAACCCAGCCGATTACGACGGCCTCATCATTCAGCTTAAGGCTAACGACTGTAGCCTCGATCAGGCGAGTCGTTTCGACTTTGCGGTTAAAACCTTCGAGCACACTGCTGCCTACGACGGCGCGATCGCCAATTACCTTGGCACTAAACTGCCCGCTGCCGACTCAGAGAGCGAGACGTCTGCGTTACCCCGCACTTTTAATAGCCAGTTCCTTAAGGCACAGGACATGCGCTACGGCGAGAACCCGCATCAGGCAGCGGCGTTCTATGTTGAACGCGAACCCGCCGAGGCGAGCATTAGCACTGCCAAGCAGCTTCAGGGCAAGGCGTTGTCTTATAACAATATTGCCGACACCGATGCCGCGCTCGAGTGTGTCAAAGAGTTTGCCGAGCCTGCCTGCGTGATCGTTAAACACGCCAATCCCTGCGGTGTCGCAGTCGCCGAGTCGGCACTCGCCGCCTACGAGCGCGCGTTCCAAACCGACCCGACGTCGGCATTCGGCGGCATCATCGCGTTTAATCGCGAACTCGACGCGGCAACCGCCCAGCGCATCGTCGACCAGCAATTTACCGAAGTGATTATCGCGCCATCGGTCTCAGCCGAAGCGCTGGTTATCACGGCAAGCAAGCAGAACGTGCGCGTTCTCACGTGCGGCCAGTGGCCGGCAGCACGCGTGGCAGGCCTAGATTATAAGCGCGTCAACGGGGGCTTGCTCGTGCAAGACCGCGACATCGCGACAATTAGCGCCGCCGACCTCAAACAGGTTAGCGCGCGTGCGCCGAGCGCCGACGAGGTTCGCGATCTGCTGTTCGCTTGGTCGGTCGCCCAATACGTAAAATCGAACGCGATTGTTTATTGCAGAAACCTGCAGACAATTGGCATCGGCGCAGGCCAGATGAGCCGCGTATACAGTGCGCGCATCGCGGGCATAAAAGCAGCCGACGAAAGCCTAGTAGTCGAAGGCTCGGTTATGGCGTCGGATGCGTTCTTCCCGTTCCGCGACGGCATCGACGCCGCTGCTGCTGCAGGCATTACCGCGGTAATCCAGCCAGGTGGCTCGATGCGCGACGACGAGGTTATTGCTGCGGCAGACGAGGCGAATATCGCCATGGTCTTCACCGGCATTCGCCACTTCCGCCACTAGACTGCACAAGGAAACTATAATGAATATCCTGGTTATAGGCAGTGGTGGTCGAGAACACTCTCTCGCCTGGAAGGCGGCTCAGTCAGCCTCTGTCGATCAAGTGTTTGTCGCTCCCGGCAATGCAGGGACGGCACGTGAGCCTGCGCTAAGCAATGTCGCAATCGATACGATGGACTTCACAGCCCTCGCCGACTTCGCCGAAGCGAACAATGTGGGCCTCACTCTAGTCGGCCCCGAAGCGCCGCTTGTTGCAGGCGTCGTCGACTATTTCCGCAGCCGCAATCTAGCCTGCTTCGGACCTAGCAAAGCAGCAGCGCAACTCGAAGGGTCGAAATCGTTTACCAAAGACTTTTTGAAACGCCACGCAATCCCGACCGCAAGCTATCAAACCTTTACCGAAGTCGACGCAGCGAAAGCTTACATTCGTGCGCAAGGCGCCCCGATCGTCATCAAAGCCGACGGCCTCGCTGCCGGCAAAGGCGTCGTTGTCGCAATGACCGAGGCCGAAGCGGAGTCTGCCGTTGACGCGATGCTCGCTGGCAATAAATTTGGTGACGCGGGTCATCGCGTCGTTATCGAAGGCTTTCTCGCCGGCGAAGAGGCGAGTTTTATTGCCATGGTCGACGGCACGAATATTCTGCCTATGGCGACGTCACAGGATCACAAAGCGCGGGACGACGGCGATAAAGGCCCTAACACCGGCGGCATGGGTGCTTACTCCCCTGCCCCTGTAGTAACCGATGCGCTGTGGGAGCGCGCGATGGATGAGATCATTCGTCCTACCGTCGCCGGCATGGCAGCCGACGGCAATACTTACACGGGCTTTCTGTACGCGGGCCTCATGATCTCGCCAACCGGCAGCATCGACGTGGTTGAATTTAACTGCCGCTTCGGCGACCCCGAGGCACAGCCGGTGATGATGCGCTTGCAGTCAGACCTCGTCGAACACTGCCTCGCGGCGGTAAATGGCACGCTAGATACGCAAATAGCACAATGGGATCCGCGCCCCGCCGTCGGCATTGTGCTGGCAGCCGGCGGCTATCCCGAGTCCTATGCAAGCGGCGAGACAATAAGCGGCTTGGATGACGTGCAGGAAGACGCCAGCGCGAAAGTTTTTCATGCGGGCACCAAACTCGATGGCGATAATGTAGTCACTAGCGGCGGACGCGTACTCTGCGCTGTCGCGCTTGGCGCATCGGTTGCTCAGGCACAAGAACGCGCCTACAGCTTGGCTCACGGCATCACTTGGAAAGACGTCTACTCTCGCAGCGACATCGGCCATCGGGCAATCGCCCGTGAGCAACAGGGCCTGCTTTAAAACCAGTAACAGCTGCGCAGTCGTACTAACGACTAGACACGCCAGTGGCAAAAAAGACAACCACGGCCAATCGACAAAGGGGGCTAGAAACCAGATGAGCAAAAGCGTACACCACAGTTTTCTCGATCGCGCGCTAATCGGCTTCGACCAAGCGCTGCGCACTGTCACCCCCGGCGCGAGTCAGGGCCGGCGACAATCGCCCGCCGCGACCACCGCCGAGAATGAGATGAGCGATGCGGCGCGTAAACATGCCGCAGGGCTCATGCGCATCAATCACACCGGTGAGGTCTGCGCACAGGCGCTCTATCAAGGCCAAGCCGCCACAGCCAAGCTGCCCGACGTACGTGAGTCGATGGAAGAAGCGGCAGCTGAGGAGATCGACCACCTGAGCTGGTGTGAGCAGCGTCTGGCGCAGCTCGACAGTCGCACAAGCCTATTTAATCCGCTGTGGTATGGATTGTCCTACGGTATCGGTGCAGCCGCTGGGCTCGCCGGCGATCGCTGGAGTCTTGGTTTTGTCGCCGAAACCGAACAGCAGGTCTGCGAACACCTACGCGAGCATCTCGCGCAGCTGCCAGCTGACGACACACGCAGCCGTGCCATCTTAGAACAGATGATCATCGACGAAGAGCAACACGGCAAGGCCGCGCTCGACGCCGGCGGAATGCCGTTACCTGCTCCGGCGAAGTGGGCTATGGCCGCCGTCTCGCAGGTGATGAAAAAGACGACTTACCGCCTCTAGGCCGCGATTATCTCAAAGTCGTGAGTGACCTTAACGCCAGCACCCATGAGCATAATAGACGCCGAACAATATTTGTCGGCGCTTAACTCAACCGCTCGCTCAACCTGTTTTTCACTTAGCGCTTTTCCCGCCACCTTGAAATGCAGGTGTATCGACTCGAACACGGCGGGTACCGCGTCGACGCGTTTAGCGCTCACGATAGCCTCGCAGCCAGTGATCTCTTGGCGCGCTTTTTTTAGAATAGTCACCACGTCGTAGCTCGAGCAACTGCCTACGCTCAGCGCCATCAGTTCGAGCGGGCGCATGCCCATATTGCGACCGCCACCCTCAGGTGCGCCGTCTAAAACAATGGCGTGACCACTTCCCGACTCGGCAACGAACATCACATTTTCGACCCATTTTACCCGTGCTTCCATCTTCACATTCCTGTTCATAATGAGACCCAGGTCTCAGTTTAGCGACCATTTGGCCTAATCATTCCAATTACCACAAAATACCTATGAGTTACTTCTTACTTGCTGCCATCTATGTATTCCCATCGGTATTTTCCCCGTGTTATACCTATACCACAGCATCGAAAGTCGCTATTTCATAAGCAAGCAAGGACCCTGCATGGCACTCCAACCGATTACTCCCCACATAAGTGACGTAGATAATTTCCTCACTCATTGCCATCGCCGCCGCTACCCTAATCGCGCGACAATAATTTATGAAGGCGATAGCTGCGACACTCTGTATTACATAATTAGCGGGTCTGTCTCGGTAGTCCTAGAAGACAACGGCGGTAAAGAGGTTATCGTTGCGTATTTAAACCCCGGCGATTTTTTAGGCGAAATGGGTTTATTCGAACAGACCGAAGATCGCAGCGCTTGGTGTCGAACACGTAATCAGAGCGAAATCGCCGAGATTAGTTATGCTAACTTCAACGCCTATGTACACGGTCACCCCGAAATTGTTTTTACAATCGGCCGCCAGATGGCCACTCGTCTTCGCAACACCACACGCAAAGTCGGCGATCTGAGTTTCTTCGACGTAACCGGCCGTGTCGCCCGCACGCTTATCGACCTTGCAAAAGAACCCGACGCAATGACGCATCCGCTCGGCATGCAAATTCGCATTACACGGCAGGAGATCGGCCGCATCGTTAACTGCTCACGCGAGATGGCTGGCCGCGTATTAAAAAATTTAGAGGAGCAGGAACTGGTATCGGTCTCAGGCAAAACCATTGTTGTGTTCGGCACTCGTTAACGGACCTATTCGAACATCATCTCGCGCAGTTTCGTGCCTGGGGAATCGGCGCGCATAAACGACTCGCCAACTAAAAACCCGTATATGCCTTTTTCTAGCATCGACTGCACGTCGGCAGCGCTATGGATGCCACTCTCCGTTATCACCACTTTGTCGGCTGGCACTCGGCTCGCAAGCGTGTAGCTCGTCTCGAGGCTCGTCTTAAACGTATGCAGATCCCGGTTATTAATACCTACCAGTGGCGTACTGAGTGTAAGCGCAAGATCGAGCTCTGCACCATTATGCACCTCAACCAGCACATCGAGGCCAAGCGACTCGGCATAGCTTGCCAAGTCAGTCAGCGTCGATGCGTCCAGCGCAGCGACGATGAGCAACACACAGTCGGCACCCATAGCGCGCGCCGCGGCAACCTGATAGCGGTCAACAATAAAATCTTTGCGAATGACCGGAATCGTGCAGGCGCTGCGGGCGGCAACGAGGTAATCGTCATGGCCTTGAAAGTAGTCGCGATCGGTCAGCACCGACAGACAAGCCGCGCCGTTGGCTGCGTAATCCGCCGCGTGGCTTGCAGGGTCGAAGTCGGCGCGAATGAGCCCTTTCGACGGCGACGCCTTCTTGATTTCGGCGATTACCGCTGCCTCTTTGCGCGCGATACGCGACACGATAGCGTTGGCAAAACCGCGGACGGGATCCGCTTTAGCGGCGAGCGCCTCCACGTCGGCGAAGCTCAACACGCGTTTGTCAGCTTCGATTTCGCGATGTTTGGTGGCGACAATCTTCTCTAAAATAGTCTGAGTCTTTTGCTCTAACAAAATAATTCCTTCTCAGCGGCACTCGCGCGCAGGATTTTTATAGGGATATTGCCGCTACTCTTGCGTCAGTTAATGAACCTGAGCCTGAGTAAACGACACGAGCGCCTCTAATTTAATCAGCGCTTCACCGCTTTTCAGCACGGTTTGAGCACGTGCAACGCCCTCAACCAGACTGCCTTCGATACCGGCCGCATAAATCGCTGCGCCCGCATTTAGGGCAACGATATCGCCCGCGTCTTCGTGCGAATAATCCAGCGATGCGCGAAGCATCGCGAGACTCTCCTCGGGGGATTCTATACGCAGGGAGTCCACGGACTCGCGCCTTCTCATGCCGAATTCTTCGGGAGAGACTACGTATTCAAGCAGCTCGCCGTTCTTAAGCTCACCGACGCGGGTGTCGGCGGCGATGCTGATTTCGTCAAGCCCATCGTCAGCAGCAACAATAAGCACATGCTCGCTGCCAAGTCTGCGAAGCACATCGATGAGCAGTGGAATCCACTCGGCAGCGTAAACACCCATTACCTGATTCGGCGCGCCGGCAGGATTGGTCAGCGGTCCAAGCACATTAAATACGGTGCGTACGCCAATTTCTTTGCGGGCCGCGATCACGTGTTTCATAGCGCTATGGTGGGCAGGCGCAAACATAAAGCCAACGCCTATCTCATCGATGCACCGAGCGACGGCTTCGGCAGAGAGGCCTAGGGTAACCCCAGCCGCCTCCAAGACATCGGCACTACCACTTTTACTCGACGCGCCGCGATTGCCGTGTTTCGCGACGCGCGCGCCCGCGCAGGCTGCAACGATCGCAGACGCGGTCGAGACATTAAATTTATTAGACCCACTGCCGCCTGTACCACAGGTGTCGACGAGAAATTCGCGGTCGTCGATCGGGACTTTCGTTGCCAGTTCGCGCATGACAGTGGCGCCACCGAATACCTCTTCGACACTCGCCCCTTTAATTTGCAGAGCAACCAAAAAGGCGGCGTTCTGCGCATCGGTTGTTGCGCCGGACATAATCGCACGCATCACCTCGATCACCGACTCGCCGCTGAGGTCTTTGGCCTGCATAAGCTGCGCTATCGCTGCCTTAATGTCCATGTTGCACTCCTGTTCTAGGGTCGCTCTTTTTATCCGCGGTTCGATGCGTCGAGGAAATTCTTGAGGAGCTGATGACCCTGCTCGCTGAGAATAGACTCGGGGTGAAACTGCACGCCTTCGACCATCAGCTCTTTATGCCTAACGCCCATAATCTCTTCACGCTCGCCGGCCTCGTCTAGCGCCCATGCGGTGACCTCTAAGCAGTCTGGCACCGTCTTTTTATCGATCACCAGCGAATGATAACGGGTCGCGTTAAAGGGTTGGTTTAGACCGGTGAATACGCCTGTGCCACTGTGTTCGATTGGCGAGATCTTGCCGTGCATCACGCGCCCCGCGCGCACGATGTCACCCCCATAAACCTGCCCGATGCTCTGATGTCCGAGACAAATGCCAAGTAAGGGTATACGGCCGGCGAAAGTACGAATCGCTTCCATCGAAATCCCCGCCTCGTTTGGCGTACAGGGACCAGGGGAAATCACAATCTGCGCAGGTGCAAGGTCTTCTATTTGTTGCAGGCTTATCGCGTCATTGCGATGCACTTCAACCTCGGCACCGAGCTCGCCCAAGTATTGAACGATGTTGTAGGTGAACGAATCGTAATTGTCGATCATTAAGAGCACGTGTTTTCCTCTTCCAAGTCGATCGGTAGCCGCCTCTAACCGAGTAGCAACTCATTGTTGCATGCCAGTCAATTTCGTAAACGCCGGTCTAACCAAATACCTGCGCATTGGCTGGCCTGTCTAATGGGCGAATAATAACAGTCTGCGGCGAAGCTGTCCTATTCACCAACGTCGCATCGAGTGATCCTGCTTTTATTGATCCAGTCGGACACGCGCGGCGTTGCGAGTTAAACTTATGCCTTAACAACCGAGATTCTTCCATGCCTAGACAAGCGCCAACCCTTCTTTGGTTTCGACAAGACCTGCGCCTGCGCGACAACCCAGCTCTCATCGCCGCTCTTGCTACGGGGTCGGTGCTCCCGGTTTATGTGCTCGATGACGAGAGCGCAGGGTCGTGGCGGCGCGGCGCAGCAAGCCGCTGCTGGTTGCATCGCTCACTCGATGCGCTAAACGAATCGCTTCACGGCAAGTTATGGGTCCTCAAAGGCGATGCAGCCGAGGTTATTCCCGCCTTTGCCGCCGAGCATGGCGCCGCGGCCGTGCATTGGAATCGCGGGTACGAGCCGTGGCGCATCGCGCGCGACAAACAAATCAAGCAAACGCTCAGCGATGCAGGCGTTTTAGTAGAAAGCCATGCAGGCACTCTCTTGTGGGAGCCTTGGCATAATCTCAAAAAAGATGGCACGCCTTACAAGGTCTTCACGCCCTACTATCGCAATGCGCTAGCAACGCAGCCTGCGCCTGTTCCTGCAGCCACGGTAGACGCCGCCCAACTCAGCGCTGCGCTTCATGACTGCGCGCAGCCCAACAATAAAATAGACACACTCGCTCTACTTCCGCGCCTAAACTGGCACGAAGGCATGCTGTCAGATTGGGTCCCCGGCGAGGCTGGCGCTCAGGCGCAGCTTTCGAGTTTCTTAGACGCAGGCATCGAAGACTACCGCGAAGGTCGCGATTTTCCGGCAAAAATGAGCGTATCGCGCCTCTCTCCGCATTTACACTTCGGCGAAATTTCACCCAATGAGGCAGCGTTTGCAGCGAATCTAAGTGGTCAGCGCGGGCACGAGAGTCAGTCCGAGCATTTCGTGCGTGAACTCGTGTGGCGTGAGTTTTCTTATTATCTGCTCTATCACTTCCCGAGTCTGACCGACGCAAATATGAAGTCTGATTTCGACCGCTTCCCTTGGCTCGACGATGCCGACCTGCGTTCGGCGTGGCAGCGCGGCATGACCGGTTACCCTATTGTCGATGCGGGCATGCGCGAGCTTTACACAACCGGCTATATGCACAATCGCGTGCGCATGATTGTCGCCTCTTTCCTTATTAAAAATCTTATGCAGGATTGGCGTCACGGCGAGAAGTGGTTTTGGGACTGTTTGGTCGACGCCGACCTCGCGAGCAATTCGTGCAGCTGGCAATGGGTTGCCGGCAGTGGCGCAGACGCAGCGCCCTATTTCCGTATTTTTAATCCAGTAACGCAGTCGCAGAAATTCGATCCCGACGGCGCCTATATTCGCCGCTTCGTGCCTGAACTTGCCAAACTGTCGGCAAAGCATCTTCATGACCCAAGCTCGGCGCCAACAATGGAATTACAACTTGCGGGAATTGAATTAGGAAAGGATTACCCGGCGGCAATTGTCGATCTAAAACAGACTCGCGAACGCGCACTCGCCGCGTATAAGACGCTACGCGACTAGGCGGTCAGAGACTATTTTTTGCGCCTCACGCTAGCCTAACTCAAGCTGTTCATCGGCAAGCTGCACGGCGCGCACGATGGCGCGCGCTTTGTTAAGCGTCTCTTCCCATTCGAGGCGCGGCACCGAATCGGCTACGACACCCGCGCCTGCCTGCACATAGAGGCGCGAATCTTTAATCACCGCGGTACGAATGGCGATCGCCATGTCCATGTTGCCGTTCCACGCAAGGTATCCCATTGCGCCACCGTAAATACCGCGGCGCTCGGGTTCCATTTCGTCGATTATTTCCATCGCGCGCACCTTGGGCGCACCACTCAGAGTTCCGACCGGCAGAGTCGACTTTAATACGTCGAGCGCAGTCTTGTCTTCGCTCATTTCACTTTCGACTATCGAGGCAATGTGCATCACATGGGAGTAGCGCTCGACAAACATTCGCTTGGGTACGGTAATCGAACCCACTTTCGACACCCTGCCCGAATCATTGCGGCTCAGGTCTATTAGCATGAGGTGTTCAGCAATTTCTTTAGCGTCCGACAGCAGGTCTTGCTCTAACGCCAGGTCTTCGGTTTCGTTTGCGCCACGCTTACGAGTACCCGCCAGCGGCCGAACGGTAATCTTGCCTTGCTCGACGCGCGCAAGAATTTCGGGCGACGCGCTCACAACATGATGATCACCTAAATCGAAGAAAACCATGTACGGCGATGGATTCAAGTAGCGCAGCGCGCGATACACATTCAGTGGATCGCCTCCGAATTCGACCGACATGCGCTGAGAAATAACCACCTGCATGACATCGCCCGCAACAATATACTCTTTGATTCGCTCAACCGCGCTTTCGAATCCAGCTTGGTCAAAATGGCTTACAAAGTCGGCATCGCTAATGCCGCGCTGGATGGGCAACGGCGGTAACGGTGCAGCCTTGCTTAGCTGTGACTCTAAGGCATCGATGCGCGCGTGCGCCTTATCAAAGGCGTCGGCATCGGCTGGATCAACAGTAATAACAAAAGCGATAGTGCCGCGCAGATTGTCGAACACCACAACCTCTTCCGACAGCATGAGCAAGATATCTGGTGTGTCTAGCGCGCCGGGGTCTTTGGCAGGCCCGATGCTCGGCTCTACATAGCGCACGCTGTCATAAGCAAAATAACCGACGAGCCCGCCGCCAAATCGCTGATTATCAGTGACCTCGGCAACGTTAAACCGCGCCTTATAGGCTTCGATAAACTCGAAGGGGTCGCTCGTCTCGAGCGCCTCGATTACCTCGCCTTCGCACTCAACTGTCAGCCTGTCGCCGACAACGCGGAGCACGGTAGAGCAAGGCAGACCGATAATTGAAAAACGCCCCCACTTTTCTCCGCCCTGAATAGATTCGAAGAAATAGCTGTGCGGCCCCTTGCCGAGTTTGAGGTAGGTACTCAGAGGCGTATCGGTGTCGGCAAGCACTTCGCGCACCACGGGAATGCGGTTGTAGCCTTGGCTCTTAAACGACTCGAAGGTGGCTCGATCCATGTTCATCTGCGGTGTCCTGCTCGTCTATTCGCCTTAGCGCGTCTTGCTTGGATTAGTATTTTGAATCAGGCGTGTCGCGTGAGTCTTATTTAACGCGCCCATTGATTCGGGTCTAGTGATTCGGGTCTAGTGATGCGGGTCTGGTGCTTGGCCTAATTCGTTGCGCATCGCCTTAATGGTTTCGGCATAGTCCTCGGAATTAAAGATCGCCGATCCCGCAACAAACATGTCCGCGCCCGCCTCGGCGATCTCGCGAATATTCTGCACGCCAACGCCGCCATCTACCTCGAGACGAATTTTGTACCCGCTCTCGTCGATGAGTTTGCGCACCTGCGTGAGTTTGCGCAACGTCGATGGAATAAATTTCTGACCGCCGAATCCCGGGTTCACCGACATCAAGAGAATGACATCGAGCTTGTCCATGAGGTATTCGAGGCAGTGAAGTGGCGTCGCTGGGTTAAACACGAGGCCTGCTTTGCAGCCGTGGTCGCGAATCAGCTGCAGCGACCGATCGATATGGCCTGTCGCCTCGGGGTGAAACGTGATGTAGCTAGCCCCAGCTTTGGCGAAGTCAACAATCATCTGATCCACCGGGCTTACCATCAGGTGAACGTCGATAGGTGCTGTAATACCGTGATTACGCAGCGCACCACATACCATGGGACCAATGGTGAGATTTGGCACGTAATGATTGTCCATCACGTCGAAATGCACCACATCGGCGCCCGCTTCTAAGACAGACGTTACCTCCTCGCCGAGCCGTGCGAAATCGGCGGAGAGGATCGAGGGGGCGATGAGAAAGTCTTTCATGCGGGTTCCTTAATGTCGATAACACTGACGCTGTTGACGAGGCCGGCAGTTGGCTAGGCTGCGGGTAACACTAACCACCCGCCGCTTACTATCGAGCTATTTTACAGACTCCGAGTAGCGATGTCCTGTTTCGTGATAGACAGACTGAAAACGTAATATGCCGGTGCGGGATTAGGCGCGGGCGCGATTAACCTGGCGCACCGCTTCGAACGCCTCGCGTATTTCATGCGCTTTGAGATGAGCTCGCCGCAGCGCCTCTGGCGAAGGATTCTGCGAGGCAAGTTTGTCGGGATGATGCTGCGCCATTTGTCGATGATAGGCGCGGCGCACTTCCTCAGGCGAGGTATCGACACTCACGCCGAGCAGATTGTAGGCGTTTGCCATCGAGGGACTTGGCGCACGCGTTATGTCTGGCCGTTTGCTCTGCGCCGAATTTCCGCGCATCGCCGCGCTCCACACACCCGAGCCGCGGACCTCGGCGCACACTTGTAGCATCGCCGCTTTGTCGAAGCCTAAACTCTCTGCCACTTCCCGCAAGAACTGACGATCTTTCAATCGCAGACCGCCAACCTGCGCGTCGCGCCAGCTGTAACTCGATTTTAGGTAGGCCGCCTCACAAAAAGTTTTGAGTACAAAGCGAGCGAGCATACTGGCATCGCCTATCGCCTTACTAAGGCGCCGCACACTCGTCAGCACATCGAATGCTGGATTCTTACCCCGTTCGAATTCAGCTATCGCGGCAAGCCTCGAACTCTCCCGCTCATGGTCTACCAAGCGTAAACCAAGCTGGCTAATCACGCGCTCGGCAAAGGCGATTTCTGACTCATTCACGCGGCCATCGAGCTTAGCGAGACGCCCGAGAACCTGCAGCAGCGCGCTGGTAAAAGCGAGCTCGGTCGAGCCTCCACTGGGAAGAGGGGCGCTTGGGTTTTCGCCACTCAGACGCTGTAATAATGCTCGACGATAGCCCCTATGCCGAAAACGCATCATGTCGGCTCGCCTTCACTGCGACAAATAGCCTCAACTTCGGCGAGTCGTTCGGGTGTGCCTACATCGACCCACAGCCCACGATGATGGACTCCGCCCACTTTGCCGGCCTCAATCGCTGCGAGCAGAAGCGGCAATAGCGGCCGCGGCCCTGGACCGCAGCCTGCAAAAAGGGCGCGACTTAGAACGCTAATTCCACTAAAGGTGAGGTTCTCGTTAGTCACACAACCAGGTGCTTGCTGCGTGGCGTCGCTAGGTAAACCTACTCGCCCCGACTCATCGAGCGAAAAATCGCCTTTGGGGTTGTGTGATGCGTTGTCTACCAAAACGAGAAACGCGAGGTCGTCGCTGCCTGCGGCGAGTTGTGCCACTACTGGCGCTAGTGACGCTACATCGAAATCACACCAAATATCGGCGTTAACAACGACAAAACTAGGCTCTTGCAGAAGCGGCAATGCCTCAATTATCCCGCCCGCTGTTTCAAGCCTCACCGGTTCGGCAGAATAATTAATCGACAGTCCATAATGCGCACCATCGCCTAACGCGGTTTCGATCTGCGAACCTAAATAAGAATGATTGATCACCACGTTGGTGATACCAGCGCGTTGCAAACGCGCGAGCTGATGCTCGATAAGCGTCTTGCCAGCCACCTTTAACAGCGGCTTAGGCGTATTTTGGGTAAGCGGATGCATGCGCTTCCCAAGTCCTGCCGCTAGTATCATCGCTCGCATCGAGCCTATCCCCTGGCGTTAGCGCCATCTGTCTTATTGTTTCGCGCTTGCGTCTGCTCTGCCGCGCGCGGAACAACCACCTTCTCAAACCAAGCGAGGATATCGCTGAGCTCCGGGTACTGCCGCGCCACAGATAAAAAGTACTCCGTCACTAAGGGGATATCGGCCAGATAGGCAGACTTGTTATCGCGAAGGTGTAGCCGCGAAAAGATGCCCATCACTTTAAGGTGACGCTGCAACCCCATGAGATCGAAGTCGCGCTTAAATGTTTGTTCGCCGCGTTCGCGAACAGCGGCCGAGGAATAGGCTCGACGCTGATAGAAAAGCCGCGCCCATTCTTCGACCAAGGGACGCGGCCAGCTGATGTAACAGTCGCGCAGCAACGAGACAAGATCGTAGGTATACGCGCCATGAACCGCGTCCTGAAAATCGATCACACCAAGCTCGCCGTCGTCGAGCAACATGAGATTCCGCGAATGGTAGTCTCGGTGCACCGCGCACTGCGGCTGGGCCAGCGCCGCATCGGCTAAAAAGTCGAAGGCACTGCCTAAAACCTCGCGCTCCCTCGCGTCTAACTCGAGGTTGAGCAGACCGCCGCAATACCACTCAGTGAAAAGCCCCATCTCGGCAAGCAGCTTAGGCTTGTCGAAATTCGGCAGCGCATCGGAATCCATCCCCTCTTGCAAAGCAAGCAAGGCATCGAATGCGGGGGAGTACAAAGTGAGGGCACCTGCCTCACCTGCGGCAAGCAGCGCGGGGAGAAGCATTTTGTCGCCAAAGTCTTCGAGAAGCATGAAGCCCTGCTCATAGTCCACGGCCAGCACTGATGGCGCGCGAACGCCAGCATCAATCAGCATGGCGGCAAGACGAACAAACGCCGCGTTGTCTTCTGTCGCTGGCGGCGAATCGACTGCAATCAGCGCCTCGACAGGGGTAATTAGCAGGCGAAAGTAGCGGCGAAAGCTCGCGTCGCCGCTCACAACCTCCAGGCGCTGGGCCGGACAGGCGCTAGGCCACTGCTGTGCAACCTCGTTGGTTGCCCACGCTAACAACTCACGCTCTCGCGTATCGCTCATCTCGACTTAGCCTCTCGCGTACCGCCTTCTATAGGATTGGGGACCGCTGCGCCCAGACTAGGCGCCTCGGCGCTAGGAATGGACCCGCGCATCCCTTATCATGAGCACCCTCAATAGCGGGCCTTCCGGACAAGTTTGTCGGTAATCGTGGCGATATGTTTACGATTCCGCAGCGATTAACATCCCGCATCGATAACTTTTGCCGATGCCGTGCGTTTACTGTGTAGCAAGAGCCTGTTTATCAAGGCGAGAACAAGCCATGCCATGGATAGCCGAAAAATCGACGCGCCCTACGTCAGCCTCGCGTATGACTGCGCGCCTCAGACGCAAGACAGCGGCTAAGGGCGTGAACAAGACGGCAACTTCGGCTGGGCCAACGCTGGCGATTCTTTGCTGCGTCTTGGCTGTTTTTGATGCCTCACCCGTCTCAGCACAGTCAAGCAATGCACCGCGCGTGAGCTGCATCGTTAACGAATCAGGCGACGGCTGGGTCTGCGCAACAGGTGCCGGCTTTACCCGCGCCGACCCGCGCGTAAATAGAGAAGACAGCGCGGGTTCGGCCGCAATCTCGACCCCTGCAAAAACACTCAGCAACGACAGCCCTGCTCGCCTCGATTGGATCGCCCGCGAGGCGATGACTCCTGCACAGCGCATCGCGCTCCCCAACGACTGCTGCGGTGGTTTTGTCGACCCCCAGATTGAGACCGCGCTCGGCGCTGCCTCCAGTGTGGACAGCGACACTGGCGCAAGCCCTCAAACGCAGTTCCTCTCGAGTGACGGCCTAAGCCAGCGCACAGCAAGCAGTATCGACCTGCGAGGCGAAGTCACTGTGCTTCAGGGCCCGCGCACGATTACTAATTTGGGCACCGAGACCTCCGCGCAAACCACTCTCGATCGCGACGCCAACACGGTAAGCATGAGCGGCGATATCGCCTTCCGCGAACCCGGCGTGCTGCTCCGCGGCAGCGAAGCGTTCATCGATTCGAACAGCGGGCGCAATACCGTCGACGCCGCACACTATGTGCTGCATGCCAGCGGCATTCATGGCGCTGCGCAGACAATCGACTACGACTCAGCCACCGGCCTCATCATGCTCGACAACGGCGAATTTAGCCGCTGCGAGCCAGGCAATGAGTTTTGGGTGCTGCGTGCGAACGCCTTCGAACTCGATCAAGCAATCGGCCGCGGTCGCGCGAAGGCGATGAGCCTGCGCATTCGCGATATTCCGATTTTTTATTACCCTGGCACGGTGCAGTTCCCCATCGGCGATCAACGCCTCAGCGGACTATTGCCGCCCAGTATTGGCTCTAGCCGTACCGGCGGAGTAGATATCGAGGTGCCTTATTACCTTAATCTCGCGCCACAGATGGATGCGACATTAAGCCCGCGCCTGCTGAGCGATCGTGGCGTAATGCTTGGAGCTGAGTTCCGTTATCTCGCCGAAACGTCGATGAATACTCTCAACGTCTCGCATTTGGCCGGCGATAAATTCTTCGACCCCGCCACCGCCGACACCCTCGGTTCGGAGTCACCCTCGCAAGAAGATCGATGGTTTGTTGGCTTCGAGCATCAGGGACGTTTTGGCCGCGGATTTTCAACTTATGTCGACTATAATGCGGTGAGCGACAATGACTATTTCTTCGATTTTGGTAACGGCGGTCTCAATCTTTCTAGCCAAACACACCTCAATCGCCAGGCTCGCATAGATTTCAGAAACGACTATCTGCGCGCGGGGATTAATGCCCAACGCCTGCAGATTATCGATCCGTTTGCCGCAGCACTCGACATTAACAAGCCCTTCGATCGCTTACCGCAGTTCACACTGGCTTCACAGATCCCCCTTGGCGCAGGCTTCCGATTAGCCTTTGCAGGCGAGGCAACAGCCTTCGATCGCACCCTCGAAGAAGGATTGCTAAGCCAAGCCAAAATCGATGCCGGAGCACTTGTTACCGGCACCCGAGTGAATCTCGAACCAGAGGTAAGCTGGAGCATCGAGCGTCCGGGCTGGTTTGTTCGCGCCAAAAGCAAATATCTGCAGCGTAGCTACAGCCTCGACAAACAGGCACTTGGCACGGCCGAGGCGCCCGACTTCGGCGTATCGGTGAATAGCCTCGACACCGGCCTTATCTTCGAACGCGCCACGCGAAAGGGTTGGACACAGACGCTAGAGCCCCGCATTTTCGCTCTCGACAGTGGCTTCGCCGAGCAAGGCGACATTCCGCTCTTCGACTCGTCCGAACTCAATTTTAGTTTCGCCCAACTGTTTCGCGACGAGCGCTTCGCCGGCGGCGATAGGGTAAGCAACGCCCGACAAGTGAGTGCAGCGATTACCACAAGACTGCTCGACAACGCGGGCCGCGAGCGCGCCCGCGCAAGCCTGGGTCAGATAACCTATTTTGAAGATCGCCTCGTCGACCTCGCCAATCCTCTCCAAAACTGGGCGCCACGTTACTCAACCACGGCCGACGGCTCAGCCATCGCCGCCGAGGCCTTTTACGCACCAAACGACCGCTGGCGCTTCATTACCGATGTGCAGTGGGACGAGGAGACACAGCAGGTGATCGAAGGACGCGCACAGGTTCGCTACCGCCGCGACGCGTCGCACTTAGTTAACCTTGCCTACCGCGAGCGCAACCTCGTCAGCTCGCCAAATCTCGTGTTGCCGCCCGCGATAGATGGCGCAATCGACCCGCATATACGGCAGACCGATTTTTCGGCAGTCTGGCCTCTCGCGACAAATTGGAAGATACTGGCGCGCTGGAACTACGATCACAGCAATGCGCGGAACCTAGAGAGCTTTGCCGGGGTCGAATACAGCAACTGCTGTGCGAAAATTCGCCTAGTTGCCCGCGAATGGATTAACGAAAACGAGCTGTTTGTGCGCAATTTTGAGCCCAACCGCGGCGTTTTCGTTCAGTTCACCTTAGTAGGCTTAGGCAACCTCACAGGCGGCGGCCTAGACAGCCTTCTCACCGAAGGGATTCAAGGCTACGACGCTGAGCGCTAAATTGCGGCCGCGTAGCAACCGCCAATACGGTACACTAGGCAGCTTGCGAGATCAGAAAGCCTGCGAGACTACTTTACAAATGGTTACCCTATGAATGATAACAATGTGAATCGCCGCGTCCTCTTCGTTATTGGCGCGCTTCTCCTCCTGCTTCTCGCTGCACCTTTCGCGAGTGCGCAGCGTGTGCTGCTCGACAAAATTATCGCCATTGTCGACGACGACGTAGTGCTAAAAAGTGAACTCGATGAGCGCATTGTCGAAATTACGGCGGCAGCGCAGCGCAATGGCCAGCCGCTGCCAGACGACCTAGAGCAGTTCGAATCCGACATAATGGAGGCGCTCATCGTTGAGAATATTCAGATGCAACTCGCTAACCGCGTCAGCATCCGCTACGACGATGACACGATCAATCGCGTGCTCGGGAATATGGCAAGCAACAATAACCTCACCTTCGATCAGTATGTCGACGCGCTCGAAGAAAACGGCGTCTATCTGCAAACTCGCGAGCAAGTACGCAAGCAGATGACCATGCAAGAATTGCAGCGCGGGATGGTTAATCGCCGCATCAAAATTACAGAGCAAGAAATCGACAATTTCCTTAACTCCGAAATGGGGCGCGAACTGATGGCAGCCGACTACTTTGTCGACGATCTGCTTATCCCGTTCAGCGCTGCCGATACCCCCGAAATCAAAGCAGAGAAACAGCGCCTTGCGGCTGATTTAATCTCCCGCATCGACGATGATTTCCCGCTTGCTGCGGCACGCGCCGCAGCACGGCAGAATACCGCGATCGAAATCGGCGGCGCCGAATTGGGCTGGCGCAAAGCCAAACAGCTGCCGAGCCTTTTCGCCGACATCGTGGTCGAGATGGAAATAGGCCAAGTCGAGGGGCCTATCGAGGCAGGCAATGGCCTGCATATAATCCAGCTCGTTGATATGCAGGGCGGTACTGAGCAGTTTGTTAATCAGACCCGCGTGCGCCACATCATGCTGTCGCCAAACGAAATCCGAAACGAGGAGCAGACAGAAGCCGAAGCCCGCAAAATTCACCAGCGCATCCTCGACGGCGAAGACTTTGCGACAATTGCGCGCCAAAATTCCGACGATGCGTCGTCGGTCGTGGGCGGCGGTGACCTCGATTGGGTAAACGAAGGCGGCATGCCGCCCGAGATGGAACAGGTAGTTGATGCACTCGAAATCGATGGCGTAAGCGAGCCTTTCCGCTCTCAGGTAGGCTGGCACGTTGCCCGTGTCGAAGGTCGCCGTTTGCAAGACCTCAGCCGCGAGTTCACACGCAATCAAGCGGCTAACGCGCTGCGCAATCGAAAGTTCGAGCTCGAACTCGAGAACTGGCTTATCGAAATTCGCGAAGACGCCTTCGTCGAGTTAATCGACTAGTTTGGAGCGCCTAAGTGACTCAACGAATCGCGCTCACCCCAGGGGAGCCCGCGGGCATTGGCCCCGATCTTTGCATTCAGCTCTGTCAGCAGCCGCCTGCTGACACCGAGTTGGTTGTTGTCGCCGATCCACAACTCCTTCGCGACCGCGCAGCCGATCTTGGTTTAAGCCTAACGCTCTTCCCTTTCGACGCGTCGACGCCTGAACGCCCAACCCAACCCGGCACTTTGAGCATTTTACCCGTGCCGTTAATCGTCCCTGTGCACGCGGGCGAACTCGACCGTCGCAACGCCGCTTACGTTTTAGAGACGCTGCGCATTGCAACCGATGCAACCCTTGCCGGCGACTTCGATGCCTTCGTCACAGGCCCCGTGCACAAAGGTGTTATCAATGACTCAGGCATAGCATTTAGCGGCCATACCGAATTTCTAGCAGAACGCTGCGGCTGCGATCTAACTGTTATGATGCTCGCAACCGAAGGTCTTCGCGTGGCCCTGGCGACTACTCATCTTCCGCTCGCCGAGGTGCCTGCAGCAATCACGCAGGAGTCCCTCACGCAGATAATCGACATTCTCGACGCCGATCTCACCGCTAAATTTGGTATCGCGAATCCGCGCATCGTGGTCTGCGGGCTCAATCCGCATGCAGGCGAAGGAGGCCATCTAGGGCGCGAAGAAATCGAGACTATCGAACCGGTGCTCAATAGGCTAAGAGCGCGCGGTATCGACCTCATTGGCCCGCTGCCCGCCGACACATTGTTTACGCCACGGCATCTCGACGACGCCGATGCGGTGCTGTCGATGTTTCATGATCAGGGTCTGCCAGTGCTTAAATTTAAGGGCTTCGGCGCTGCTGTGAATGTCACCTTAGGACTGCCCATCGTGCGCACCTCTGTAGACCATGGCACCGCGCTAGACCTTGCAGGCAAGGGCACGGCGAGCAGTGGCAGCCTCGCCTACGCGATCGAAACAGCGCGCAGTATGGCTGCCCATTGGCAGGCGCGGCGTGTGTGACACCACAGAATCAAGACAGAGAAAGATACCCAGCTTATGACTAATCCTTCGGCACGCAAGCTTAATAACGGCCTTAATCACATGCCGCGAAAACGCTTCGGTCAAAATTTCTTGCACGATCAAGCGATCATCCAGCGCATCATCGATGCGGTTGCGCCAAAGGCAGGCGACCATCTCCTCGAGATCGGTCCGGGTCAGGGCGCCCTCACCGAGCACCTCGCAGCGGCAGGCACGCGCCTCGACTGTATCGAACTTGACCGCGACCTTGCCGACTTTCTTATTGCGCGTCATGAGGGCGACTCGCACGTCGTTATTCATAAACAAGACATACTCAAGTTTCAGTTAAACAGCCTCGAGCCTGCGCCACATTCGCTGCGCGTGATTGGCAATCTGCCCTACAATATTTCGACGCCGGTGTTGTTTCATCTTCTGCGCTTTAACCAATCAATAGACGATATGGTGTTTATGCTGCAGCTCGAGGTTGTGCAGCGAATGGCTGCCGGTGTCGGCGACAAGAATTACGGTCGCCTTGGCCTCATGCTGCAATACTTTTGCGAAATAGAGCATCTGTTTAACGTGCCTTCGACTGCGTTTACACCGCAGCCAAAAGTGAGTTCGGCGATTGTGCGCCTGCGTCCGCACCGCACCCTGCCTATTGCTGCACGTGATGTTAATTCACTGCAAAATGTTATTCGTACTGCGTTTAATCAGCGTCGTAAAACTCTACGCAACAGTCTTAAGACTCTCGTAAGCGACGAGATTTTCGCAACGCTGCCAATCGATGTGACTCAGCGCCCAGAGAACCTAAGTCTTGCGGACTACGTATTGATTAGTGACGCTATAACGGACAACGCCGCATGACTGATGATCGCATAACCGATTTACCCCAAACGCGTGATGCCACCGCGGCTCTTCGCAGCACTATCGATATCAAAGTGATAACCCAATATCTCGCGGCGCAGTCGAGTCCTGATTCCGCCCAGTATGCATTTGCCTATACCGTGCATATCACTAATAACGGCGAGCAAGATGTGCAGCTTGTCGCGCGACGCTGGCTTATTGTCGACGATAACGACGAGGTGCAAGAGGTTGCAGGCGAAGGGGTGATTGGGCAAAAGCCGCATATTTCTCCCGGGCAGTCGTTCCATTACACCAGCGGCGCGATGTTGCCGACGCCTTTTGGCACCATGCGCGGCGACTACGAAATGGTAACCAAGGACGGCGAGCGATTCTTAGCCGATATTCCTCCGTTCCTGCTTTGTCTGCCAGATTCCGTTCATTAACAACTGTCGGTTTAGTGTCGAATTCAAAAGACGCGCATTTTACCGAGCAACCGCACGCGGTTGTTAAAGTCCCCGCCGCCTCTACCGCTAGTATTAAACTATGAGCACATACGTTGTAGGCGACATTCAGGGCTGTTACAAAGGGCTGCGCAAACTCCTCAAACATGTCGAGTTTAAGGCCGGCGCCGATCAGCTATGGTGTGTCGGTGATCTGGTCAATCGCGGTCCTCGCTCGCTCGACACATTACGCTTTTTACGCGACCTCGGGCCCAGCTGCCGCATCGTCCTTGGCAATCACGACCTGCATTTTATCGCTAAACAAGAAGCCTGCGCGCCACGCCGCGGCAAACACACATTGCAAAAATTGCTCAAGTCACCCGACGCGCAAGAGCTCGCCGATTGGCTTAGGACACAGCCCCTTGTCTATTTCGACTGCATTGATACCGACGCAGGACTCCAGGATTTTGTGATGCTCCACGCAGGCGTCGCGCCGCAGTGGTCGCTAGAGCAGACATTAGAATTGAGCGCAGAGGTTGAGATCGCATTGCAGGGTGACGACTATCGCGCCTATCTAACGCACATGTATGGCGATACCCCGCGACGTTGGCACGACGGCCTCGAAGGACTCGACAGACTACGCGTGATTACCAATTACCTCACACGCGTGCGCTACTGCGACGCTATTGGCAACATGCAGCTCAAAGCCAAAGAGGGGCTTGCGATGGCGCCACACGGCTACAAGCCTTGGTTTATGTATGAGAACATAAGCGAGCGAGCGCAAATACTCTTCGGCCACTGGGCCGCGCTCGAAGGACACACCGGTAAGCCTCGCGTCCATGCTCTGGACACAGGCTTTGTGTGGGGGCAAAAACTGACCGCGCTACGCCTTGAAGACGGCAAGCGCTTCGCTTACTCGAAAACGTAACCTCTAACGATGAAAATTTATTTAGTGGGTGGCGCAGTCCGCGACAAACTCCTCGGCCTCCCGATCAAGGATCGCGACTGGATTATTGTCGGCGCGCGCCAACAAGACATACTCGATTTAGGCTACGCTCAAGTCGGTAACGATTTCCCGGTGTTTTTGCACCCTAAAACTAAAGAAGAATACGCACTCGCCCGCACCGAACGCAAAACTGCGCCGGGTCACACCGGCTTCGTTTTTGACGCCAACGAAACTGTCACTCTCGAACAAGACCTTGCGCGCCGCGACCTTACTATTAACGCCATCGCCGAGTCTGAAGAGGGCGAACTCATCGACCCCTATAATGGTCGTGGCGACCTTTCAGCGCGAATCTTGCGCCATGTCTCGCCTGCTTTCGAAGAAGACCCGCTGCGTGTTTTGCGCGTTGCCCGCTTCGCCGCACGCTTCCATTCGCTCGGCTTTCGCGTTGCGCCCGAAACCAATGAAATTATGCGCAACATTGTCCACAGTGGAGAACTTGCCAGCCTCGTCAGCGAACGCGTATGGCAAGAACTAGCCAAGGCGCTAGCAAGTAAAAGCCCCGAGGCGTTTGTCACCGTACTGCGCGACTGCGAGGCGCTCGGCGTTGTCTTGCCCGAAGTCGACGCATTGTTTGGCGTGCCACAGCCGGCCAAGTTTCACCCCGAGATTGACACCGGCATCCACACATTGATGTGCCTGCAGCAGGCGCGTCTGCTCAGCGACGATCCGCAGATACTCTATGCAACCCTCGTGCATGACGTCGGCAAGGGCGCGACAAACAAGGCGCTTTGGCCGAGTCATAAAGGCCATGAAACACTAGGCTTGCCCCTACTCGATACCCTTGCGGCACGCCTAAAAGTTCCTAATGATTTCGCAAAACTCGCAGCGCTTGTGTGCGAGCACCACACAAAACTGCACAGGCTTGCGCTCGTGGATGCAGACAAAGCGCTGACCCTGCTCGAGGCGATCGATGTGTTTCGACGCCCCGAGCGCTTGAATAAATTTTTGCTCGCCTGCGAAGCCGATGCCCGTGGTCGTACCGGATTCGAAAACCGCGAGTATCCCCAGCGCGCGTTTCTGCAAAGCCTCGCCGAGGCAGCAACGGCGATCGACGTGGGCGCAGCCATCAAAGAATCCAAACCCACCGACATCGGCGCCTTCGTGCGCGAGCTAAGACTCGCCGCCGTCGAAGAACGTCTCCTGCATATTCGTCCAGAGAGTTACCATGGCAACTAAGGTCGTTTTAATCACCGGCGCCGCGATTCGCATCGGCGCCTGCATCGCGCGCACATTCCATAGCAAAGGCTTCGACGTCGCCATCAGCTACCGCAGTTCGCTTACCGCTGCACAAGCCCTGATCGATGAACTCAACGCAATCCGCGCCGATTCAGCTAGCTGTTGGCCTGCCGAAATGACAGATCAGGCATCTGTGAGCCGTTTGGGACGTGATGTCCTCGCTCACCACAAAAGGCTAGACGTGCTCATCAACAATGCCTCGTCGTTTTATCCCACCGCTTACGGCGATTCGACTCAAGCGCAGTGGGACGATCTCGTGGGTAGCAATCTGCGCGGCGCTTATTTTCTGACCCAGCAACTAAGCGCCGAACTTACGGCTAACTTTGGGGCGGTGGTTAATCTGACCGATACTCACGCCGATCGCGCCCTGCCCAAACACCCGATTTACAGCATAGCCAAAGCGGGGCTTAAGGCGATGACCAAATCACTCGCCATCGAGCTTGCACCACATGTGCGCGCCAACGGCGTATCGCCCGGCGCGATTCTATGGCCCCCTTCCCTCGAAGACGACAATGATCCCGCCGTCGAAACTGGCCGTCAGACAATGCTTGCAGGGATTCCGCTTGCTAAGTTGGGCAAGATGCAGGACATCGCAGACACAGTGTATTTCGTCGCCTGCGAAGCCACCTACCTAACCGGCCAAACAATTAAAGTGGACGGTGGGCGCAGTCTTCGTTAGGACTAAGGAAGCGACTCAGGGCCAAGCAAACTCGATAGGCCATAGCTTTTGGCTGTCTTTGTCGTAGCTCGCCCACAGCGCTTCGTAGGTTAGGCCCGTTGGTTTGTGGCGTGTCTTAGGAAGGAGTTCGGCAAGAGGCAGGAGCACAAATGCGTTGCAAGTAATTTCGGCGCGCGGTAGGTCTATACCGAGCGCAGCACCGCTATCATCGCCATAAAAAAGTATATCGACATCGATAGGCCGCGACGAGAATTTAGCCTGGGTACGATCGCGTCCCTGGCTTTCTTCCAATTGCTTTAGAAATTCCTGCACCAGCACCAAACTTAATTCTGTCTCGACGGCGACAACAAGATTAAGAAAATTGTCGCCGGCAAAGCCTATCGACTCACTCTCGTAAATCGACGATAAGCGAAGCGCCGAAAATTGACTCGCTAATGCATCAAGCGCGAGGCAAATGTTGCGCTGCGCATCGATATTACTGCCGAGGCTCAGGGCAAGCGTTGTTTTAAGAGTCACGTTAACAAGTCCTTGTTTGGGTGCTGCTATTTGGATCCGCGCTCTATGATAACACCAACGTCTTTCGATCCGGTGACCGCGCCAGGCTTACCTAAACGCAGCCTTAGCCATGGCACGGAAAACTCCTCTAAGACAATCGCTGCAATCCTTTCGGCGAGCGTCTCGACTAGTAAAAATTCCGAGCCTTCAACAAAACTAATCAAGCGTTTAGCAACCGACTTGTAGTCGAGCGCATCGGCGATGTCTTCACTAGCCGCGGCTTTGGTGTTGTCGCAGCCCATCTCGAGGTCGATGCTTACGGTCTGCTTTGTTTCACGTTCCCAGTCGTAGATGCCGATGATGGCGTCGATTTCGAGCTCGCGGATGTAGACAATATCCATAAATAATCCTGTGCAAAATGGCGGTACTGTTCAGTCGCGCTGACCGAGGAAAATCGGCTTTAAATCGCAGCCAGCGATTCCAACGACCAACGCGGCTGCGCCCGAATCTCTAAATCATCACGCTCACCCGCCAGTAAACGCTGACAACCGGCATAGGCGATCATCGCGCCGTTGTCGGTGCAGTATTTAAGCTGCGCGTAAAACAAGCGCCCATCAACTTTCGCCATCGCCTCCTCTAATACTTCACGAAGGCGCAGGTTCGCGCTAACGCCGCCCGCAATAATAAGTTTCTTGTAACCGGTCTCTTCGAGCGCGCGCCTGCACTTTATCGACAGAGTATTCACCACGGCCTCTTCGAATGCCCTTGCGATGTCTGCTGCATCCTGTTCGGCGAGCTCGCCGGACTCATCGCGCAGACTTGTAATGGTATTGCGCACATACGTTTTCAAACCGCTGAAACTGAAGTCTAGGCCTGGACGGTTAATCATCGGGCGCGGGAAATTGAACCGCGTTGGGTCGCCGCGTTGTGCAAGTTTAGCAACATGTGGGCCGCCGGGATAAGGCAGACCGAGCATCTTACCGACTTTGTCGAACGCCTCACCCGCGGCATCATCCAAAGACTCACCGAGCAGTTCGTATCGGCCAATACCGCCGACTTTGACTAACTGCGTGTGGCCGCCTGAAACGAGAAGCGCCACAAACGGAAATTCGGGCGGCTCGGGCTCGAGCATCGGCGCGAGCAAGTGGCCTTCCATATGGTGAACGCCGATCGTCGGCACGTCCCACGCCATCCCCAAAGTGCGCCCGATGGCAGCACCGACGAGCAGAGCACCGACCAATCCAGGGCCTGCAGTGTAGGCAACTCCCTCGATCTCGCTAGCATCGATGCCTGCTTTTTCGATGACCTCTTCGATCAGCGGCAGCGTCTTTCGAATATGGTCGCGCGAGGCGAGCTCTGGAATCACGCCGCCGTATTTGGCATGAATCTCGACCTGACTGTAGAGGCAATCGGCGAGCAAGCCTACCTCGCTATCGTAAATGGCAACGCCTGTTTCATCGCAAGATGTTTCTATACCTAGTACTTTCAATTACTTATCTCTCGGATAATGAAGTAGGAGTGGCAATCATGCCAAAGAAAGGCCTCCGCCCCAAGCTGCAGTTTTTGGTTATCAGTAAATCGATCAATCTTATCGCCTTGAGCGCGCGAGCTGATTAACTGCTAAACGCGCATCCACCGAGTTTTCCTTTGCAATTGAGCTGCTCGCGCATTAATATTACCGCCCCTGAAATTCGGAGTGGGTCGCTATCGGCCAGCACCCCGTTTTTTCAATAAATTTGAATCACATTATTTAAGGTAGGTGTTTAGTTCAATGCCACAGGTAAAACTGAAAGAAAACGAGCCGTTCGACGTAGCCCTCCGTCGCTTTAAGCGATCTTGCGAGAAGGCAGGCGTCCTCGCCGAGGTTCGTCGCCGCGAATTCTACGAAAAGCCTACTGCCGTGCGTAAGCGCAAAGCAGCTGCTGCCGTTAAGCGCCACGCGAAGAAGCTACAGCGCGAAAACAAGAAGACTAAGCGCCTTTACTAGACAAGCGCTGCGACTAGACAAGCGTCTTTACTAGACAGGCGCTTCACTAGGCAGGCGCTTCGACTGGATAAGCGCTTCGACTAGGCAAGCTTCTAACCCTTAGCGTGACTGGCAACACAGCGAGTCGCCGCAAAGATAGCTAATCTCTATTCACTAGACACTCGCCGCCGCGGCGCCGAGTATTCGTTAGCGGCTGTAAATCCGACGCGCTTGGCCTTGCCTCGAGAGGTTTTCCTCTTGGCAAACTAGAGCCTGATTGCGTCGCTGCAGCGCCAGACGTCAGCTCTACTAGCTTTATCACACCCCATTACACGGTCCAAGGATACTAGCCACCATGGCAGACAGCGCCCTCAAGAGTAATCTCACCGAAGCAATGAAAGACGCCATGCGTGCGAAAGATAAATTTCGCCTCGGCGCTATCAGGCTTGCGCTGTCAGAGATCAAGCGTGTTGAGGTAGATGAACGAATCGAACTAGATGACGAGCGAGTGACGGCGATCCTCGATAAAATGGTAAAGCAACGCCGCGAATCGATTAAGCAGTTTGAGGCAGCCGACCGCCACGAGCTCGCCGCTGTTGAAAAAGACGAAATCGTCGTGCTACAAGAATTTCTTCCCCAACCGCTCACCGAAGACGAATCCGAGGCAATAATCAAAGCAGCCATCGCAGAGTCAGGTGCAGCTACCATGCAAGAGATGGGCAAGGTCATGGCTATCGTCCGACCGCAGGTCGTCGGCCGTGTTGACATGGGCGCCGTAAGCGCAAGGATTAAAGCTCTCCTCGCCTAGCACTTAGAAATAAAGGCGCCTTAATCTAAAGGCACCTCGAACCCAAGGGCGCTTCAACCCCATAGCGCCTCGTTTCAGCGAGTTCTGACAAGTCCTCTTCGCCTAGTATGCCCTGCTTACTGAGAACGACATCCCTTCTGCTCAGCGCCGCAGGCGTCCCGGCTTAGCGAATTGTGCTGACCTTTGGCCTTTTCTGATAGTGTGCCAGCAACGACCTAGGGACAGAGCGACGTAAATTTCGCTACAATAATCTGACCACCCCACACAGGGCTCAACGGCAAGACAGCTAACGTCTTTCATTTCGAATGATTGAGCACAGAGTAGAGACCACATTCAGCCCATGGCAGGCCTTATTCCGCAAAGCTTTATCGACGATCTTTTGAGTCGCGCTGACATTGTCGACGTGATCGATAAGCGTGTGGCTCTGAAAAAAAGTGGCAAAAACTATTCTGCGTGTTGCCCGTTTCACAACGAAAAATCCCCTTCTTTTAGCGTTCAACCCGAAAAGCAGTTTTACTATTGCTTTGGCTGCGGCGCCGGCGGCAATGCCATCGGCTTTATCATGAATTTCGACTCGGTCGATTTCCCGCAGGCGGTTGAATCACTTGCCCGCGATAACGGCATGGAGGTCCCGCGCGAAGAGAGCAAGGCGGCAACCAAGCGCCGCGCCGAAAACGCTGATCTTTACACGCTCCTCGAAGAGGCGAATGGCTTTTTTCAACTCCAGCTGCGCAAACACGAGGGCCGCGCGAGCGCCGTCGACTATTTGAAACAGCGCGGTGTCAGTGGCGCTATCGCGCGCGATTTCGGCATCGGTTATGCCCCGCCCGGCTGGGACAATCTTCTCAAGGCCTGCGCCTCAACTCCTGAACGCGAGAGCAATCTGCTTAAGGCTGGCATGGTAATCGAACGCGAAAACGGGCAAAGCAATACCCAGAGCGCCGCAAGCCAATTCAAGGGCTACGACCGCTTCCGACATCGCATCATGTTCCCCATTCGCGATGCACGCGGCCGAACGATCGCCTTTGGTGGGCGCGTGCTCGGCGACGACAAGCCCAAATACCTCAATTCGCCCGAGACACCAGTCTTTCACAAAGGCTCCGAGCTTTATGGCCTATTCGAGGCGCGCAAATCATCTAACAAGCTTGCACGCCTGCTCATTGTCGAAGGCTATATGGATGTTATCGCGCTCGCCCAGATGAACATCCGCTACGCTGTGGCCACGCTTGGCACCGCCACAAGCGGTGCTCACCTCACCCGTCTATTTAGGATGGTGCCCGAGGTCGTGTTCTGTTTCGACGGCGACAAGGCCGGCCGCACCGCCGCGTGGCGAGCGCTTGAGGCGACTCTCCCACAGATGGAAGACGGGCGCCAAGTGCGCTTCCTGTTTCTGCCCGAGGGTGAGGACCCCGATACGCTTGTACGTAAGGTAGGCCAAGAAGCGTTCGAGGCCCTTATCGATAATGCGACGCCGCTCGAGCAATTTTTCTTCGACAAGCTCGGCTCAGACCTAGACCTCGACAGTCATCAAGGCCGCGGCAAGCTGCGCGAGCTTGCTCAGCCGCTTGTCACACAGCTGCCCGAGGGTGTTTTTGCGTTGCTCATGCGCGAGCAGCTCGCCCATCGATTAGGCATTGGGGTTGATGCACTCAACGGATTAATCGACAAGGCGGCCGAAAGCCGCAACCAAACGCAGCACTCTCCTAACGGGGATACGCCACCGCCGAACCGGCC
>LICD01000006.1 GCA_001438145.1 OM182 bacterium BACL3 MAG-120619-bin3
GGTCTTAGAACTGGCGTTACGTTTTTTAGAGCGAGCTATAAGGCTTGAGAGGAGCCTGCCGAAAATGTCCTCTTTACTGCGTCTGGTGATGGTGCATTGAGAACTAATGAAGACGGCCATCAGATGGGCGCGACGAGTGATGCATGATGGTATTCTGATGAGTTAGCGAATTGCGTAAAAGGTTACGATGCATTTCTTCACGCTTGTTGTCCGCGCATCATCGGCTACGCCAACGCGCTGACAGCAGCATTTGACGCTGATGATTTCCTGGGCGGAACTCTAGATTTCTTGGCGGTCAGAACGATACTCGCTGATGAATAAAGCGAAATTTTGACTTTTTAGTTTTCAGTAATTTGGGCGAACTCCTTAAGCTTGCGAGTCAATGTGTTTCGTCCCCATCCTAAGAGGTCTGCCGCGTCGCGTTTGCGGCCCGCAGTATGTTTGAGTGCGATATCAATCATTGTGCGTTCAAACATGGGTGTCGCATTGTTTAGAATACCTTTATTGCCCAGACTTAATTGACGGTCAGCCCAGTTCTGAAGCGCGTCGGTCCATTCATCTGCTGGTGAGTCCTCTGCGCTCTGTGCGGCGAATTCGGGCGGAAGGTCGTTAATGTAGACCTCGCGCGTTGATGCCATCACGGTAATCCAGCGGCAGAAATTCTCTAGCTGCCGCACATTGCCGGGCCAGCTCAGGCCCTTAAGATGTTCTTCTGTTTCGGGGCGCAGAATCTTCGCCTCGGTACCAAGTTCCTTCGCGGCGACACCGAGGAAATAGTGTGCGAGTTTTGGAATGTCTTCGCGGCGATCGCTAAGCTTGGGTATATGAATGCGGATTACATTCAAACGGTGGAAAAGATCTTCGCGAAACAGATGCTGCTCGACAAGACTCTCTAGATTTTGGTGTGTCGCGGCGATGATTCTTACATCGACCTTAATCGATGTGGTGCCACCGACTCGATAAAATTCTCCGTCGGAGAGCACGCGAAGGAGCCGCGTTTGGGTCTCGGCTGGCATGTCGCCTATCTCATCAAGAAACAAAGTGCCGCCATTTGCCTGTTCGAAGCGGCCGGTACGCTGTGTCGTCGCACCGGTAAATGCTCCTTTCTCATGCCCAAAAAGTTCTGATTCGATTAGCTCCTTTGGTATCGCAGCAACATTAAGCGGCACAAATGTGTTTCCGCTGCGTGGACTGTGTTGGTGTAGCGCGTGTGCGACGAGTTCTTTGCCCGTGCCCGATTCGCCATTGATGAGAACAGAGATATTCGATTGCGAAAGCCTGCCGATTGCGCGGAACACTTCCTGCATGGCGGGTGCTTCACCGATGATTTCTTGCGGCTTCTCGGTAACTTCGGGCTCGCGCGCGCTCTGCTTCTCGCGCGAGTGTTCGAGAGCCCTGAGGGTCATCGCTACGGCTTCGTCTATATCGAATGGCTTGGGGAGATATTCGAATGCACCGCGGCTGTAGGAAGACACAGCACTATCAAGATCGGAATGGGCGGTCATGATAATTACGGGCAGCTCGGGGAAGCGTGCGTTGACGGTCGAGAGCAGTTCGAGGCCGCTGATGCCTGGCATGCGAATGTCGCTAATGATTGCGTCGGGCTGCACTTGTTCAAGCCGGTGCAGAAGATCGTCGCCGTTGTCGAACGATTCAGTAGCCAAGCCGCTTTTGTCGAATGACTTTTCCAATACCCAGCGGATAGAGCGATCGTCATCTAAAATCCATACCGAGTTATTTTTCTGTGTCACTTTTTTCCCCTTTGGCCTGAAGCCTTTGGTCTATGCGAGCGGAAGTACAATCGAGAAGCACGTCGCCCCTGGTCTCGATTGGCATTCCACCAAGCCATTGTGTCGATTGATAATATCTCGGGTGATTGATAGTCCGAGACCTGTGCCATCTGGGCGACCACTAATCATTGGATAAAATAAGTTGTGTATAATCTCTTCTGGAATGCCGGGTCCGTTATCGATAATTTTAATCTTTGCAGCGAGTCGGTGAAATGTCGAGTTTAGCGTGGCGTTGCGAGTAATCCGCGTGCGTAGAATAATCTTCCCAAGATCATGGTCGACGCTTGGACTCGACAACGCTTGCATCGCATTGCGGACAATATTGAGTGTTGCTTGAATAAGTTGCTCAGCGTCTGCAGGCAGAGGCGGTATCGAAGGGTCGTAGTCGCGTATAAGCTTTATGGCGTTGCCAGCTATTTCGGCTTCAACAAGGCTATGGACGCGTTCAAGAACTTCATGAATGTTGGTTGGCGCAAGCTCAGGCTGCTTCCTTAGGCCGACAAGCCGGTCGACCAAGTTGCGCAGCCGGTCAGCTTCTTCGATGATGACGTTGGTATAGTCGCCTAGTTCTTTGTTTGGGAGCTCGTCGGCAAGGAGTTGGGCTGCCCCGCGAATGCCTCCAAGAGGGTTTTTGATCTCATGCGCCAGGCCGCGAACGAGTTCTCGGGTTGTCAGGTGAGCGGAGTTAAGCGACTCTTCGCGATTAATTCGATACGCATGCTCGAGCGAATGGATTTCGATTAATGCCTGCCGTCCCTGCGCGTCGTCGAAAGTGTTGACCGTGTAGTCGATCTCGATTTTTTTCCCCTGGCTAAGCATCAGAGTTGCTTCGCGCTTGGTGAAACTAGTGTTGTCACTCAGAGCAGAGTCGATTTCGGCGATGTCTGTGTCTGCGGCAATAAAGAGCTGACCCAGAGTGAGTCCAATCGCCTTACGTCCACTTACCTCAAGGAGCTGTTCGGCGGCTAGATTCAGAAACTGCAGGGTAAGATTGCTGTCGAGCAGCAGCACGGCCGTCTTCAGCTGATCGAGCAGTTTCTTGTGAATGCTGTCTATGGTCATTGGCAGGTCTCAGGTTACCGTGTTAACTATGCAATTTCTGAACCATCTCTCATTGGTTTGCAAAACGACTGGCCACTGTCCCGCAGGCCTTGTGTACTATTGCTTGAAGGCGTTGAAGCAGGCGATGAGAGCCGCAGGAAAATAATGCTTTCTACAAAATGCACTAAAATGGTGCGCATGGCAATAATCAAGACGAGGAGTGTGGCTTAAATGACGATCATCTGGAGAAAGCGTGGGTTGAAGGAGTAGGCGTGTGTGAGTAGGCGAAGTGCAAAACCGGGCATTAGAATCAAGGCATAAAAAAGCCCAGCACGGGGCTGGGCTTTCTCTACGATCAAAAAGAATAAGGTCGCCGTGCGGTTCATCCGCGCGGCTAGCGACGCGTTAGGCGAGCGCTTCCTTAGTGGTCTTGATAATCGCTGCTGCGACCTTGTACGGATCAGCGTTAGACGCCGTACGACGGTCTTCTAGACGGCCTTTCCAACCGTCTTGTACTGTGCCGATTGGAATTCGGATCGATGCGCCACGGTCTGAAACGCCATAGCTGTACTCGTCGATAGACTGCGTCTCATGAAGACCGGTGAGGCGCTGATCGTTATTGGCGCCGTAAACGCTCATGTGGCGGTCGATGTGCTTGCCAAATTCTTCGCAGATTTTAGTGAAGACAGTCTCGTCACCGAGATCACGCATCGCGCCATTCGAGAAGTTTGCGTGCATACCTGAGCCATTCCAGTCAGAGAACTTGCCGAGAGGCTTGGGCTCGTAATCGATTGCCATGCCATAGCTTTCGGCGGTGCGCTCTAACAGGTAGCGTGCCACCCAAATTTCGTCACCGGCTTTTTTAGCGCCCTTGGCGAAGATCTGGAATTCCCACTGCCCTGGTGCTACCTCGGCATTGATTCCTTCTACATTGAGACCTGCCTCGAGGCAGATGTCCATATGCTCTTCGATAAGCTCGCGGCCGTACGCGTTTCGTGCGCCAACCGAGCAGTAATATGGGCCCTGAGGCGCTGGATAGCCGCCTTTAGGGAAGCCAGGGGGGAGATCAGTTTTAACGTCCCAGAGGAAATATTCCTGCTCGAAACCGAACCAGAAATCATCGTCATCATCTACGATAGTTGCGCGGCCATTGGTGGCGTGTGGCGTGCCATCAGCGTTGAAAACCTCGCACATGACAAGGTAAGCGCTCGCGCGATCGGGGTCTGGATAGACTGCGACTGGCTGCAGGAGGCAGTCTGAATCGTCGCCGGTGGCTTGATTAGTCGAGCTGCCATCGAACGACCATACTGGGCATTCTTCAACCGTGCCGCCGAAGTCATTGCGGACCATCGTTTTGCTGCGTAGGCCTTGTGTGGGCTCGGTTCCGTCAAGCCAGATATATTCGAGTTTTGATTTCATACCGTTCGATTCTCCTAATCGCATTCGACTGCTTTACTGTTGTTTGGTGATTCGTTTTTACCCTGTTGGTCTTTTTGGTCTTTCTCTGAGGAGGGTTGGCGGGATGGTGCGCGCCGCAGACCTTCGCTGCATGGGTAAGAGGGAGCAAAATATATGCCATTACACTCCCGACTGCAAAGAGTTGAGTAAAGATTGAGAGCAATCTGACGCAGAGGCGCCATAAAATGGGGCATTATGCAGGTTGAGGGTAGGTCGGCGATTGGGTTAGCGGAATTAACGCAGGTCTCAAGGTCTTATACCACCAGAAAAACGCACTGTTATGGCGCGCTATTTTCAATAATGCACTTTTTTAGTGCGCTAAGGTAAAAAGAAGTTTGCCACTAGGCGGTGCCGAGCTCTCACATTTGGGTCACCATCGGCAATCTCTTCAAAATACACGCTTTTGTAGCTAATCTTTAACCGAAGTCTCGTGTATACTCGCCGCCTCGCGCGCGGCAGGCCCCAAGTAGTTTAGTTGCCCGCCTGAGCGCGTATTCGTGTGCAGCTAGATTTAACCCGCCCTAACGGCGAGTCCTCTTGCTCCACCTTTTCATAGTAATTAGCCGCTCCAACCCCCTCTCGTCCCGCGCGCCTCCACACAGCGTTGCGAGCGAGTAGTAACTGCGAGCGGCAAAAAGTGAGTGTCATTCATCGTGATTGAAAAGATTCGCAATATCGCCATTATCGCCCACGTCGACCATGGTAAGACTACCCTCGTCGACAAGATGCTGCAGCAATCGGGCACGCTCGAATCGCGCGGCGGTAACGTCGAGAGAGTCATGGACTCGAACGACCAAGAAAAGGAACGTGGTATCACGATCCTCGCGAAAAACACCGCAATCAGCTGGAATGGCTATCGCATCAATATCGTCGATACACCGGGACACGCCGATTTTGGTGGCGAGGTCGAACGCGTGCTGTCGATGGTAGACAGCGTTTTGCTTCTCGTTGACGCAGTTGATGGCCCAATGCCACAGACGCGCTTCGTGACTCAAAAGGCGTTCGACCAAGGCCTGAACCCCATCGTCGTCATCAATAAGGTCGACCGAGACGGCGCTCGTCCTGACTGGGTTGTTAACGAGGTGTTCGATCTTTTCGACAAACTCGGCGCAACCGACGAGCAGCTCGATTTCCCAATAATCTACGCCTCGGCGTTAGAAGGCATAGCGGGGCTCGACGTCGAAGCGATGGCTACCGACATGGAACCTTTATTTAAAGAAATCGTTGAAAAAGTGCCGCATCCAGATGTAGAAGTCGACGCGCCACTGCAGATGCAAATCTCAGCACTCGATTACAATAGCTACGTTGGCGTCATCGGTATTGGCCGAGTCACGCGAGGCGTTGCTCGCACGAACCAGCAGGTGATTATCGTCGACGTCGAAGGTAAGCAGCGCAAAGGCAAGATTCTGCAAGTGAAAAGCCACCTCGGTCTCGAGCGTATCGATGTCGACGAAGCGGCAGCCGGCGAGATTGTCTGTATCTCTGGCATCGATAAACTCAATATCTCCGACACAATCTGTGACCCAGAAAAAGTAGAAGCGATGACGCCTCTGTCGGTAGACGAGCCTACTATTAGCATGACCTTCCAAGTCAATGATTCGCCGTTCGCGGGTCTAGAAGGCAAGTACGTCACCACACGTAATATCAAAGACCGCCTCGACCGCGAGCTACTCTTCAACGTAGCACTGCGGGTTGAGCCGGGTGATACGCCCGATAAATACAAAGTGTCGGGCCGTGGCGAACTCCACTTGTCAGTACTCATCGAGACCATGCGCCGCGAAGGGTTCGAACTCGCGGTTTCGCGCCCTGAGGTTATCATTCAAGAAATCGACGGCGTGCTAAGCGAGCCCTACGAGTCACTCGTGATCGACTGTGATGATCAGCATCAAGGCTCGGTCATGGAAGAGCTTGGTAACCGACGCGCCGAAATGCAAGACATGATGCCAGACGGCAAAGGGCGAGTGCGTTTACAGTTCCTCGTTCCGACGCGCGGCCTTATTGGCTTCCGCTCACAGTTTTTGTCGCTCACCTCGGGCTCTGGCCTGATGACTCACGTATTTAGTCATTACGATGAATACAAAGACATCGAGCTCGCTGCGCGGTCGCGGGGCGTCCTCGTGTCGATGGTTCGCGGCAAAACACTCGGTTTTAGCCTGTTTAACTTGCAAGACCGTGGCAAGCTCTTTGTTCATCCGAATACTGAAGTATATGAAGGCATGATCATTGGTTTGCATAGCCGTGAAAATGATCTGGCTGTTAATCCCATTAAAGGTAAGCAGCTGACCAACGTGCGCGCTTCGGGCACCGACGAAAACATCGTGCTAACGCCTCCGGTTCGACACACGCTCGAACAGGCGATGGAATTTATTGCCGACGACGAGTTGGTCGAGGTGACACCCGAGAGCATTCGTCTGCGTAAGCGTCACCTCACCGAAAATGAGCGTAAGCGCCATAGTCGCGGCAGCACTCGCGGCTAGCGTTAGCCTCCTGACTGGGCGGCGTCTGTTTGCGAGCAGACGCTTTGCTAGGAATGGCCGAGTGGCATAGACTACCGACATCTATGCCGCGCGGCTCGCGGGCACCGACTCGTTACCATTCCAAGCTAAAGGTCATCGCATGCAAGTCCTCTTTCCAGAACTCAAACCCTATGCTCGCCACGAGCTAAGCGTGTCCGACGTCCATACACTCTATGTCGACGAAGCGGGCAACGCAGAGGGCATTCCTGTGCTGTTCGTCCATGGTGGGCCAGGGGGTGCTTGTGATGCGAGTTCGCGCCGCTTCTATGACCCCGAACGCTATCGCATCATCACATTCGATCAGCGTGGTTGCGGCCGTTCGACGCCCCATGGCGAGCTCGCCGACAATTCAACGCAGGCACTAATCGCCGATATCGAATCTATTCGCGAATTCCTGAACGTCGAAAAGTGGGTGCTCTTCGGTGGCTCTTGGGGATCGACCCTCAGCTTACTCTACGCCCAAGCGTATCCTACGCGTGTGCAAGCGATGATTCTGCGCGGCATTTTTCTCTGCCGTCAGCGCGATTTCGATTGGTTGTATAAAGAGGGCGCCTCACGTGTTTTTCCCGATGCATGGGATACCTTCGTTAATCACATCCCTCAAGACGAGCGCAGTGACCTTCTGGAAGCCTACAACCGACGCTTGCTTGGCGGAGACGAGCTCGCCCGCATGTCGGCGGCAAAACACTGGTCGGCGTGGGAAGCCAATTGCTCTAAGCTGCGCCCGAGCGCTGAAACATTGTCTAAATTTACCAAACCGCATAACGCGATCGCGCTCGCACGGATAGAGACACACTATTTTTTAAACAAAGGGTTTATAAGCGAGAATCAGATTCTTCGCAATATGGTGCCTATTCAAAATATTCCGGCAGTTCTCATCCACGGTCGCTACGACATGGTTTGCCCGTTAGATAACGCCACCGAGCTGCATAAGTACTGGCCAACCTCAGATCTGCAGATTGTGCGGGAGTCTGGGCATTCGGCCTCTGAGCCCGGAACGATCGATGCGCTAGTGCGCGCCACTCAATCCATGGCTAAACGCCTCAACGATGCGAGCTAGCAAATAAAGTGTAGAGGCGCGTTCAAGAAATGATTTGTTTGATTCAACGAGTTCGCTCGAGCCAGCTTCATATCGAAGGGGCGCTGCACGCCGAGATTGGCCAAGGCTTGCTTGCACTCGTCGGTCTCGAAAAAGACGACAACGAGACGACCCTCGCTAAAATGCTCGATAAGCTCTATGCCTATCGCGTGTTTTCGGACACCGAAGGTAAGATGAATCTCAGCGTAAAAGATATCGATGGAGAGGTTTTATTGGTGTCGCAGTTTACGCTGGCAGCAGACACTCAGAAGGGGTTAAGGCCGGGCTTTTCGAGCGCAATGCCGCCAGCTTCTGCCGAGCCATTATTCGAAACGATGGTGGCACAGGCGAGCAGACAACACACTAAAACCAAGAGCGGCGTGTTTGGCGCCGACATGCAGATCTCTCTGCTAAACGATGGCCCCGTCACTTTTATTCTCCGCGCTTAAGCTTTAGTTTCTCGTTTACGTGCGACGCGCCCCGCTAAAACTCCTACCTCAAACAGCGCCCACATCGGGATTGCGAGCATCGACTGCGTGAAGGGATCGGGCGGCGTGATGAGCATCGCGACAACGAAACAGCCGACAATAATATAAGGCCGTTTTGCTGCGAGGTCATCGGGTTCCATTATGCCTGCCCAGATAAGCAAGAATACCGCAACGGGAATTTCGAAGGTGATGCCGAACGCGACAAAAATTGTCAGCGCGAAGCTCAAGAAACTATTGATGTCGGGCGCAACTTGAATGCCTTCGGGTGCTACCGAGATAAAAAACGAAAAAACAATTCCAAACAGTAAATAGCGCGCGAAGGCGATGCCTCCATAAAAAAGCGCGACGCTCGAAATAAACAGGGGAATCGCGATAGCTTTTTCATTTTTATAAAGCCCCGGCGCGATAAACGACCAGAGCTGATAGAGGATATACGGGGCAGCGAGTAAGAAAGAGACATAGAACGTGAGCTTAAATGGCGCGAAAAACGGCGAGGTCGGATCGATCGCTATCATACTGGTGTTTTCGGGCAGTGCGCTGACAAGAGGCTCAGCGACATAGCTGTAGATGTCCGCAGAGAAAGCGAACAGCGCGATAAAGCAAATTACCACCGCCGCAAGACATTTAAGTAGCCTGTCGCGAAGTTCGACCAAATGGTCAATAAGGGTGAGTTCTTGTGCTTGCTCGGCTGAGGTCATCGGCTTTGTTCGTCTTTTTTGGCACTTAAGGCGGCGTCGATAGTCTCGTCCACTTCTGTTGAATCCTCTGCTTGGCCTAACTTTGGATTTACGCCGGTGCCATAGCTTGGCGATTTGCGCGCCGCGGGATTCGCTTTAGGCTCTTCTTTAGCGCTAGGTTGCACAGGCGCGGTAGAGGTCATACCCGGCGCCGCAGGAGTTGTCGGCTGCTCTGGCGCGATCGAATTGCGTTCGAGGTCATTAACTAGCTGCGATTCGGTTGCGCTCGATGCGCCGGGGTCGAAAGATGTGCTCGAGACAAGCGCGTCGACAGAGACTTTGGTCTCGTCGGCGATTTTCTTCACATGCGCCTTCGCCTGCTCGATCTCCTCGAGTACCGCTTCGTTGTGGAGTTGGCGTTTAATTTCGTCGGTGTTCAGTTCGCGCTCTATTTCCGATTTCACCTTATTGTAGCTGCGGCGAAAGCGACCAAGCCATAGACTTCCGGTGCGCACCGCGCCCGGCAGTTTGTCTGGGCCGATGACTAGAAGCGCCACGACGAAGACAAGTATGAGTTCCATGGGTGAAATGTTAAACATCGTTGGGCGCCAAGAAGCTAAGCCGTTGCTTCGGACTCAGAACGATTGAATGCGAAGGCCAGCAAGCGTGTAAAGTTGCAAGACGACTGCCGTGCAGCGGGGTAATGATTGAATAGCGACTCTAGTAAGAGAGTCGCGCTGCCAGAGAGCTATTTAGTGTCTTCTTTGGTCTCGTCGGCAGCGACTTTTTCCTGAACTACTGGTGTTTGCTCGTCATCGTCTTTGACTGCTTTCTTGAATCCCTTAAGCGCGCCGCCGAGATCGCTGCCGAGACTCGCGATTTTCTTCGTGCCAAAAAGGAGTATTACGATAAGCAGTACTATGAGTAATTGCATTGGTCCGATGGCCATTTTGTTCTCCTTTTGGGTCGCTCGCGGGTCTTTTAGAAAAGCCAAGCTAGTGGCGAGGCTAAGAGTATGACAGCGATGCTACCCAGGTTTAGATGTTCGGGAGGCCTTTTCGGCCAGTCCCGATAGTGTAAAGCGTTTCCGCAGCTCCTCCAACACCTCATCGTGGCTAAGGCCGAGATGGCTGAGCATGACAAGCGTGTGAAACCAGAGGTCGGCGGTTTCCCCGACAAGCGCTTTTTTTAGCGCTTCCGACTCGCGGTCAGCACCTAAATCTTTGGCTGCGAGAAGGGTCTCAGTGGCTTCTTCGCCTACCTTCTCTAGTATTTTGTTCAGGCCTTTGTGATGCAGGCTCGACACGTAAGAACTGTCGGGGCTGGCTTTCTTGCGCTGCTCGAGGGTTTCCGCCAACTGCTCTAATACGTCGCTCATACTCAATCCCAGCTATTTCTTGTACATCTGATTAGGGTCTTTTAGTACCGGCTCAACCGTCTGCCAAGCGTCGCCTTCTAAACGGCGGTAAAAACAGCTTCGACGCCCAGTGTGGCAGGCGATAGACCCGAGCTGTTCGACGCGGTAGCACAGCACGTCGGAGTCGCAGTCAAGACGCATCTCAACGAGTCGTTGCACATTTCCCGATTCTTCGCCTTTGCGCCAGAGTTTGGCGCGCGAACGCGACCAATAGACAGCGCGACCTTCCGCGACTGTCGCCTCGACCGCCTCGGCATTAGCCCAAGCCACCATGAGAAGCTCGCCGGATTGCGCGTCTTGCGTAACGATGGGGATGAGCCCGTCTGCGCCAAAGCGAAGTTGATCGATAAATGAAGCCATCGCCTAAGTATCCTCTGTCAGCGCCTAAAACACAAAAACGCGACGACGATAACCGCGCCGAGGATCGGCAGGGAAGGTGTGCTTGCAACTGCCTCGCGCGCAGCCGGGTTGGTGCTGGCTAGTGCTGCCGCCGCGACGAGTGCCGCCAGTAGTCGGTCGCTGCGCCGTGATTGCGCTTGGCGCAGCGCCTGCTTTTCTTGTTGTTCGCGCAGGGTGGCATTTATTGCCGCCAGTTGTTTTCCCTGCGAACCCGCGCTCGCGAGGAGTTGAGGCAGGTTAGGCAATTCTTCGAGTAGATCGGGCAGGTTGTCCCGTAACTTGCGCAGGAGTGTTATCGGGCTCAGGCGTTTGGCGTTCCAGCGTTCTAGGAAGGGCAAGGCGGTTTGCCAGAGGTCGAGCTGCGGATACAGCTGACGGCCGAGACCTTCGACATTGAGCAGTGTCTTTTGCAGCAATACCAGAGAGGGCTGTACCTGCATATCGAAGCGCCCGGCGGTCGCGAAAAGTTGCACGAGTATCTGTCCAAAACTGATCTCGCTCAGCGGTTTCTCGAATATCGGCTCGCAGACTGCGCGAATCGCCGACTCGAACTCGTGGACGCGGGTTGTCGGCGGAACCCAACCGCAGGCGACATGAAGCTCTGCTACGCGGCGATAGTCTTGCTTGAAAATCGCGAGCAGATTCTTCGCCAAATAATCTTGGTCTTGCTCGGTCAGCGAGCCAATAATTGCGCAGTCGATCGCAATGTAATTTGGTTTCGGCGTTGCGGTTTTTGCAACGAAAATATTGCCAGGGTGCATGTCGGCATGGAAAAAGTTGTGCTCGAATACCTGCGTGAAGAAAATATTCACGCCAGCTTCCGCCAAATGCTTTAGGTCAACACCGGCGGCATTGAGCTCGTCGACATTGGCCACAGGAATACCGTCGATTCGCTCCATCACTAGGAGTTTAGAACGAGTGTATTCCCAATAGATTTTTGGCACATACAGATCTGGTGAGCCCTCAAAATTGCGCCTGAGCTGAGTCGTGTTTGCCGCCTCGGACTGCAAGTTTAATTCGTCCAGAATAATCTTCTCATAATCGGCAATCACCTCGATGGGGCGGAGGCGGCGGCCAAATTGCGAGGCGCCTTCGACTATTCGGGCGAGCCGTTTTAGCAACCGAATGTCCGACCGAACCACGGCCTCGATTCCGGGCCTGACGACTTTGATGACCACCTCGCTACCGTCAAGCAGTGTGGCGCCATAAACCTGAGCGATTGAGGCCGACGCTAAGGGCTGGCTGTCGATGCTCGCGAAAAACTCATCGGCAGGTGCGCCTAACGCAGCCGTAACGACAGCCTCGATGGGCGGCATGGGGAACGGAGGCACATTGTCTTGCAGCGCCTGTAATTCGTCGGCGAGTTCGGGGTCAAGAAAGTCGCGGCGCGTGGACACGAGCTGCCCAAGTTTTATGTAAATAGGGCCAAGTTCTTCGAGCGCTAAACGCAGCCGCGTATTGCGGTCGCCTTTGCGTTGGCTAGAAAATAAGCCGAGTAAGCGATAGGGGAGCAGCGCAAGAACAATCGCTGCGCGCGAGCGACTCGCAGGTAAAAAGTCGTCGAGGCCATATTTCGCGGCGACGCTAAGTATTTTATGTAGGCGAGTGATTGACGACACGGTAGCTTCGCGCGTGAGCGCTATCTCGGGGATTTAAAAGGGTCTAACAATTCGAATGCTTGATAGCACGTAAAGCTAGCACGCAAAGTAAGCATGTAAAATAAGCACGCAAAGATAGCACCGAAGCGTAGTGTGGACAATTCGGCTTTTTGGCCTGTGCGCAAAAAGGCGCTGAGGGCATAACGCGATTATCTGTCCTCGGCTGCCCGCACTCGCGCCTCGAGCCTGTCGATACGCAGGCGCAGCGCGTCTATTCCATCGCTAAGCTCTTGGGCCTCAAAGCGGGCGGGAACTACTCTTATTTCCTCTACAAGGTAGTCGTCGAGGGTCTGGGTCAATGCAGTGCGAGATTCTTGACGCCAGTCGCCTGCCTCTTTGCTGACTCTCGCAATTTCATTGGTGGCAACGGTGCCAAGGAACGGAGCGAGGTAGTCGTCCCAACGCAGGTCGAGGCTAGACACGAAGTGGTAGAGCGCTTGGATTAGGTCTGCGTCGCCGCTGACAGTAAGGGCTGGATTAGACAGGGCACGCTTCTGAGCGGGTTGTGCCAGCAGGTCTAGCAGCGCCGATGCGCTCCCCTCAAGCACCGCGTCGGGTGTCTGCATCAGCGCAGCGCTGCTCGCAAGATTGAGCTTTACCCTTTGGCCGCGAAAGACGAGGCAGAGGCTCACGCTGCCGGCATTTGGCGTGCTTGTCAGCTCGACCAAAATCTCTATCAATTTGCCGTCGAAGGCTTCGATCCGCTTGGCTGTGTGGGGGTCGTGCGCAATGAGTCGAGCGAGCACTAGCTCAAGAGGGGTGAGTGCAAGGGTGCCGAGCAGGCTCATGGTTGGGCAAGCAGCCTAGGCTGCTTTAAACCCTACATGAATGGCACAAACGCCGTTCATCATGTTGTGGTATTTGCAGTCGACGAGTCCTGCGTCTTGCATCATTGCGAGCAAAGTCTCTTGATCGGGGTGCATACGAATCGACTCGACGAGATACTGGTAACTGTCCGCGTCGTTGGCAATGACTTTGCCTGCGAGTGGCCAGAGTTTTGAGAACGCATCGTAGCCTTTGCGGACGAATTCGTTCTGTGGTTTGGAAAATTCGAGTACCAACACACGGCCACCGGGTTTAAGTACGCGGCGCATCGAGCGCAGCGCAGCGTCTTTGTCGGTCACATTACGCAGGCCATAGGCGATGGTGATGCAGTCGAAGGTGTCGTCAGCGAACGGCAACGCTTCGGCATTGACTTGGGCGACATCGACATTGAAATTGGCGCCTTTGTCGATGATTCGGTCGCGGCCTACGGCGAGCATCGCTTCGTTAATATCGGCGAGTACAACTTGCCCTTCGGGTCCAACTAGAGGTGAGAAGCGCAGGCTAAAGTCACCCGTGCCGCCGGCAAGGTCTAATACTTTATGCCCCTTGCGCAGGCCGCTAAGCTCGATTGTGAAGCGCTTCATGAGACGATGCGTACCGAGCGACATAAGGTCATTCATGATGTCATAGCGCTGAGCGACCGAGCGGAACACTTGGCCGACGCGTTGCTCTTTCTCGGCGACGGGAACAGTCTCGTAGCCAAAATGGGTGGTGTCAGTTGCCGCGTTTTTCTCGTTCATGGGATTTTCGTGTCTCGTCGCGAATAGAGTGGGCTGATCCTTAATCTACTCGTATTCTAAACCTTTCGCGGTGGGTATTCATCCGCCTTTAAGCGCTCACCCTGCCTTCGATAAAGGTATCGGTACCGCGTGAGTGCCAGTCTGCCGCTACGAGGGTATGAATTTTATGACCTGCGTATCAGCGGGCAAGGGCTCACGGCTCGCGCCCGCCGCGCTTAGGCGTGCGGTGTAGTCTGCCCAACGCGCTGCCTGATTAGTGGCGAGATCGAACAGTGTCTCCCAGCTGAAAATACCGGAATTGTGGCCGTCGTCGAAGGTGGGCTTAATCGCGTAGTTGCCGACCGGCTCGATAGCCGTGATAGCGACATGGCGCTTGCCCGCCTGCAAAATCTCTTGCCCAACGCCGTGGCCGCGCACCTCCGCCGACGGAGAATACACCCGCAAAAGCTCCGCCTCGAGCTGATAGCGAGTGCCATCTGCGTAGCCAAGTTCGAGTAATCGAGACTTTTTATGAAGCTTAATTGTCTGTGGCGTCATAATTGTACGGCTCTTATTGGCTGCGGGTCTAAGGATTACGCACTGTGCAGGCTTACCTTACAAAATATAGCGGCTGAGGTCTTCGTCTTTGGCAAGCTCGTCGAGCTGTCCCAACACAAACTCACGATCGATAACGACGCGCTCTTTGGCAACGGCTAAGTCTGAGGCGGCGAATGAGGTTTCCTCGAGCAGCCGCTCCATAACGGTGTGCAGACGCCGAGCGCCGATATTTTCGGTGCGCTCGTTAACCTGCCAGGCGGTCTCGGCGATAGTGCGTATGCCGTCTTCGGTAAATTCTAAGTCTAAGCCTTCGGTAGCGAGTAGCGCCTGATATTGCTCGGTGAGCGATGCGTCGGGTTCGGCTAGGATGCGTTCGAAATCCTTCGCAGAGAGTGCCTCTAGTTCAACACGAATAGGCAGGCGGCCTTGCAGCTCGGGAATGAGGTCGGAGGGCTTGCTGAGATGAAATGCGCCGGAGGCTATAAACAGGATGTGGTCGGTTTTCACGCTGCCGTATTTAGTGCTCACGGTCGAGCCTTCGATAAGCGGCAGGAGGTCGCGCTGAACGCCTTCGCGAGATACGCCGGCGCCGCCTTGGTCGTTGCGATTGGTAACCTTATCTATCTCGTCAATGAATACGATACCGGTCTGCTCGGCGAGTTCGACAGCATTGGCTCGAATCTCTTCCTCGTTGATCAACTTTGCCGCCTCTTCCTCTTTTAAGGCTTTGAGTGCCACCTGAATCGGCAGAGTGCGCGCGCGTTTCTTGGCGTTCTGCATCGATGAGAACATATCCTTGAGCTGGCTGGTCATGTCCTCAAGGCCCGGCGGCGCCATAATATCGACGCCGACCGGCGTGTCGGCCACAGCAATCTCAATTTCTTTGTCGTCGAGTTCGCCTTGGCGTAGCTTCTTGCGAAATACCTGACGCGCGCTCGACTCTTCCGTGGCGTCATCGCTGCCGCTTGCGCGTGGGACAAGTATGTCGAGCACGCGGTCTTCTGCGCGATCTGCCGCGAGAATCTGCACTTTACGCATCTCGCCTTCGCGCTGCATTTTCACTGCACTATCGACAAGGTCACGGATGATCGACTCGACATCGCGGCCGACATACCCAACCTCGGTGAATTTTGTTGCCTCGACCTTGATAAACGGTGCTTGGGCAAGTTTTGCTAAACGTCGCGCGATTTCGGTCTTGCCGACGCCAGTTGGGCCTATCATTAAGATATTTTTCGGCGTGACCTCATGGCGCAGCGCTTCACTGAGGTTCATGCGGCGCCAGCGATTGCGAAGCGCAATGGCCACGGCGCGTTTTGCGCTCGCCTGACCAACGATGTGTTTGTCGAGTTCGGAGGTTATTTCTCGTGGGGTCATTATAGACGCGCCGAGGCCGCGTGAATCCTCTGACGAGTCAGCATTCGTCGATGTCGCTAAGTCGTTAGTCATGATTAAAACTCTAATTCTTCGATTGTATGATTATGGTTGGTGTACACGCAGATGTCGGCGGCGATAGTGAGGCTTTTGCGGACGATGTCTTCGGCATCGAGATCGGTGTTCTGCAGTAACGCGCGCGCGGCGGCCATCGCAAAGGTGCCGCCTGATCCGATCGCCATAATGCCCTCTTCGGGCTCAATAACGTCGCCGTTGCCTGTGATAATCAGTGAGGCGTCTTTGTCGGCGACAATAAGCAAGGCTTCGAGGCGGCGCAGCGAGCGTTCGGTGCGCCACAGTTTGGCGAGTTCGACCGAGGCGCGAACGAGTTTGCCGCGATGCTTTTCGAGCTGCTCTTCGAAGCGTTCGAACAGAGTAAACGCGTCAGCGGTACCGCCTGCAAAGCCTGCGATAACTTGATCTTTATAAAGCCTTCGCACTTTGCGTGCGTTGCCCTTCATCACGGTGTTGCCTTGCGAAACCTGTCCATCGCCGCCGATTACCACTTTATTGCCGCGTCGAACTGACACGATCGTGGTGCCATCATATTGTTCCAAGTTAACTCTCCTACTGCAGCGGGGTTTGCTGCTGAGTGCATTAGACAAGGGAAACGTCTGCTGCTTGTGTTGCCGATCTCAATGAGTGAATCGAAAACCACATTCCGCTAAGAAGTGCATCGATAGGCATAGTTTAGGTTAGAAACCCAGAGATGGGGCTGGACAGCCGAAAATCAATCCTCGAGAGGTAATCAGCCGCAGAAATTGGAATAACGGGGCTCCGCCAACTAACCTTAAGTTATTAGCGAGCGGAGGTTTGCTCTACGCTTAAGCGAAGGCTCGAGATATTGTTGCTGCGCAGCGCAGCCTCAGCGGCGGCAAGGCTTGTGCTAGTCATGTAAGGCCCCGACTGCACGAGAAATAGGGTGCGGCCCGGCAGGGACTCTTGGGTGACGAATACGTCAATGCCAAGTGCCTGCTGATGGGTTAATTCGGCTTCGGCTAGGGCGCGCTGCTGAAAAGCGCCGGATTGCAACAAATACCCCGTTGCGAACTGTTGCTCGGGGGGTGCCGCGCGGGTGCGCTGCTGTTCGGTGAGTTCGACCTGCGTATCAGGCACAATAACCTGATAGTCGGGGAGCGCGGTATAGAAGTCCATCGTGAGCTCAGGCTTAGTCTCAACCGGCTCTGCTTCGGCGGCAATAGCAGCGCGCCCGATTGCGTCGCTCTGTTCGGCTTGGGAGGCAGAAGTAGCCGCAAGCGAGTTAGTCGTTGGCATGGGCGGTACGGCGCCCGACAGGTAAAACAAAACACAGCCTAAAATGCCCACGACGATTCCAATGGCGACGCCGGAGACCAGAAGCGACCAGCTCGGGGGCGCTTGCACGGTCTTACGCTCGAGCAGTGGCTCGGGCCTGATCTTGGCGAAGTCTTGCGTCATTCTTAGGGAAATCTCGCTGTTATCTGTTGTTATTTGCTGCACGTATTTATTAAGCAAAGTGAGTAGAGAGCTTATCAATAGTGCTTATCAATAGTGCTTATCAATAGCGCTTAGCGCCGCAGTCTGAATCTAGAAATTTATTCTAGCGACGTCTCGTTATCGGTCTCTTGGGCGGCTCCTAGAGGACTATCCCCCAGTGCTGCCTGCGCCAATCTGGTTCTGCGCCTAGATCATATCTTGGGGGTCAACATCGACGCTCCATCTTAAGCGTGGCGGCAGCTTAACTTGGTCGAGGTTGGCAACCAAATAATTGAGGTGATCTTGAAGCCGACCTCGGCGCTCACTCTTAAGCTGCAATTGTACGCGAAAACGGCCGGCGCGTTTTTCCATCGGTGCGGGCATCGGTCCTATAAGGTCGACGGCCAGACGTGGGTCTTTAGATAATTGAACACTTAACTGCGCAGCGGTCTCTGCGAAGTGTGTCGCAGAGGCTGGGTCAGGCGCATCGACGCGCAGCAAAGCGAGATGAGCGAAAGGCGGAAGCGAGGCGAGTTTGCGCTGGCTGAGTTGGCGCTGTGAAAACTGCGCGTAACTCTCATTACTGAGCGCTTGGAGAGTTTCGTGTGTGGCGTGTTTGGTTTGCAGCAATACCTCACCGGCGCGTTCGGCGCGACCCGCACGACCTGCGACCTGAGTCACCAGTTGCGCCATCTGCTCCTGCCCGCGAAAGTCGGCGCTAAACAGGCCGCCATCGGCGTCGAGAATAATTACGAGCGTGATATTTGGGAAATGATGCCCTTTAGCGAGCATTTGCGTCCCAAGCAAGATACAAGGCTCGCCGCCTTCAACGCGGGCGAGCGCGTTGCTAAGCCCCTCTTTGCCGCGAGTGGAGTCGCGATCTACTCGGATTACAGGCGTATTTGGGAACTGACGCTGCAAAAAACTTTCGGCCTTCTGAGTGCCCAACCCGACCGTGTCGAGTGTCGCGGATTTGCAGTGCGGGCAGATGCGCGGCAGGGCAACGCTGACGCCGCAGTGATGGCAACGCAGACGCGGTGGGGTTCTGTGAACGGTCATCTGCGCTATGCAGTCATTGCATTCGAAGCTCCAGCCGCAGGTTGTGCAATTGAGCACGGGGGCGTAGCCGCGCCTATTGATGAATACTAGGCATTGATTGCCGTTATCTAGATGCTGTTTGAGCCGTGTGAGTGCCGCCTCCGAAAAGCCTTCCTGCAGAGGCTTTTCGGAGACGTCGACCAATTCGATTGCCGCGCGGGGCATTACGGCGGTTGAGTGGGGCAGGCGCAGATGCCTAAATTTCCCTACAAGCGCATTGTGCAGCGTTTCAAGGCTCGGCGTGGCCGATCCGAGGACGATGGGCATTCCCTCTGCGTGCGCCCGCATGACAGCTAAGTCGCGGGCGGAATAGCGAAAGCCGTCTTGTTGCTTAAAAGAGGAGTCATGCTCTTCGTCTATTATGAGAATGCCGGGTTTCGCAAGCGGCGTGAAAAGCGCCGAGCGTGTCCCGATTACTACGCCGGCACTGCCGTCTCGCGCGCGTGCCCACGCACTCAAGCGCTCGCTCTCATTAAGCGACGAATGCAGCGCGACGACCGGGCAGCGAAAGCGTTCGGTAAACCGTGCGATAGTTTGTGGTGTAAGCCCTATTTCAGGGATGAGCACCAGGCATTGACGTCCTAGGGAGAGCTGCTGAGCCATGGCACGCATATAGACTTCGGTTTTGCCAGAGCCGGTAACGCCATCGAGCAAGAAGCAGTCAAACGTTGTTGGCTTGGCGGTGATCGCCGCTACGGCGCCGGATTGGTCTGCGTTAAGAGTGAGTGGTGGGCCCTGCGAATCACCCAGCGAATTATTAGGGTCAAATGCACCTTTGGCGGCAGGCTGCTCCCAAAGGCATTCAGCTAGGCCTCTTTCCTGAAGCTTGCGCAGCATCGGCCTGCCAAATCCTGCGGTCAGGATGTCGGCGGTGGGAGCCGGCCCGTTATTGAGAAGCAAGGTGTAAAGCGCAAGCTGGCGGGGCGAGCGGGAAAGTAACGAACACGCTGCGTCTTGCTCCTGTTTACTTGCTTCATTTTGTGGGGCGCGCCAGCGCTCCTGAGCTGCCTCAATGCTCTCGCCGGCTCGCAGTCGCGCTGGAAGTGCGGCAGCGAAAACCTCGCCGATAGGGCATTGATAATAGTCTGCAGCCCAGCGCAACAGGGCAAGGAGTTCGGGGCTAAACAAGGGGGCTGCATCGAGCACTGAGTCTGCGTGACGGAGTTTAGCCGGAGGCACGTCTGTCTCAGTGACAATGTCGAGAATGACTCCGGTGACCTTGCGCGCGCCGAAGGGGATGCGAATTCGCGTGCCTGGCTGGGCTGCGAGGGCGCCCACTTTAGGTGGTAAATAATCAAATGCACGGCGCAGAGGAGAGGGCACAGCCACGCGATAGAACACGGGCGAGGTGCAGCTTGCGCCAAACTCGAGGCTCTGTGTTGTCTGCTCGGTATTGTTCTCTTGCGTCATTACATCGCTCAATGGGCGGCTGGGCTAAGCCTCATCTTATAAGCCCCATCTTATAAGCCCCATCTAAATTGACGACGGTTAGACGCACCGTGCTTAGAGAGGGCTCTTAATATTACCGCTTATGCGGGTGTTCGAGCGGCGAAAGTTTAGAGGCATTGTAGCAGGCTTGCTAGTGCCTCTTCTCAGCGCGGGTCGATCGTATATACTCTCTGGTATCGCGGGATTTAACCGTGAACTTACTTTTTGTGCCACACCGCGACGCGCTCTCATCCTCAAAATGCTTAGCATGCGAGACCAGACCAGCCTCGACGAAGGAAATAGCTATGGGCTCAGCACCGGTTCCCGCCGAACTCCTCACACTCCGCGACAGCATCGACGTGATTGACGCTGAGCTACTGCAGGCGCTTGCCAAGCGGTTTGCCCTGACAGGTCGCGTTGGCGAACTTAAGGCGTCGATGGATCTCGAGCCGTTCGACGGCGTTCGCGAAGCCGAGAAACTCGAGCGCTTGCGGACAATGGCTGCTGAGCTGGGATTAAGTGCGAGTTTAATCGATGATCTCTTTAGCCGCATCATGCGCGAGGCTGTGCTCAATCATAAGCAGCTAAAAGAGGCGCGGGGTTAGGCGTCTTAGGAGGCGCTGGCTGAGTCAATTTGATGCCAGCTGCGTCATAAACCCTTGCGTCTTTGGCTTTGTCTGCTAGAATGCGCGACCCGATCAGTAAGGCTGATCACAACCACGGCATCAAATAAGATGTGGTGCAGCGCTGCCGAAGACCTCGCCCGCTGTCGCGACATCCATCAGAGGAACGACCCATGAAGCCAGAGATTCACCCAGCATACGACGCGATGAAAGCTACCTGCAGCTGCGGTAACGTCATCCAAACACGCTCAACAATGGCACAAGATATCCTTATCGATGTGTGCTCACAATGCCACCCATTCTACACGGGTAAGCAAAAGATCCTCGACACTGGTGGTCGAGTGGATCGCTTTAAGAAGCGTTTCGGCGCTCGTCGAGTCTAAATACGACTCAGCGAATACAAACGCCCTGTCGGGTCATCCGGCGGGGCGTTTTTTTTGCCTAAAAAATAGTTTCGGTAGCGACTGCTTCTTCTTTGCCATTTGTATCGGGGGTTGCTCGGGGCTGCGTGCTCGGCGCGTTCTCGCTGCGGAAAAACTCGAACACCGCATTCTCCGATCCAGGCATGGTAGGTTCACCTGTCTCTTTGTTGATGAGACGGTCTTCGACGCCGTCGGGTCTCGGCATGCTGTTTTCAGGTGCGCCGGCGAGCGCAGCCTTCATGTAGTCGATCCAAATAGGCACAGCGATAGTCGCTCCTTGTTCGCGCTCGCCTAAAGGTTCGGGGGTGTCAAACCCCACGAAAACGGTCGTTGCGATATCCCGATTAAAGCCTGAGAACCAGAGTTCCCGAGGTCCATTCGTTGTGCCAGTCTTGCCCATGAGATCTGAACGGCCAATCTCGCGCTGGACGCGCGCGCCACTGCCTTCGACAACCACCGACCGTAACATCGTGTTGAGTATGTAAGCGATGCGAGGATCGACTATGCGCGGTGCCGGCTGAGTTGTCAGTGCTTGCTCGCCATTTTCGGTAGCAGCGCTTGCCTCGACTAATTCGCCGCGCATCTGCTCGCAATCCTCGCAGACAACCAAGGGCTGCGCGCGAAATTGTTGGCCATCTAAGTTGTTAATCTCGCGTATAAACCAAGGCTCGACCTTATAGCCGCCGTTGGCAAACGCCGAGTAGGCGGTAACGATTTCGATAGGTTGCACATCGCTGCTGCCTAAACCGACCGTCAGGTCGTTGCGGGGAAAGTTTTCAACCGGCAGACCAAATTTCTTGGCAAAGGCGAATACTTTGTCAGAGCCGAGTTGATCGAAAAGCCTCACGGCGGGCACATTGCGGGATTCTTTTAAGGCAAAACGCAGTGTCACGGGTCCCAAAAAGTTGTTCTCGAAATTATTAGGGCGATAGTCGCCTCGGGTAAGCGGGGCATCGTTGATGAGCGTCGCCGCCGTGTAGCCATCCTCGAGGGCAGCGCCATAGACGAAAGGCTTAAAATTAGATCCTGGCGGGCGCGGAGTTAGCACGCGATTCACCTGACTTCGGCGGAAGTCATAGCCCCCAACGAGCGCGACGAGCTCGCCATTGGATGGGCGCATTGAAACGAGTGCACCTTGAATCTCGGGCACCTGCCCCAGCTCCCAGCTATCGCCGATGCGGCGAACGCGGATCATGTCGCCCAAGCTTACGGCGTCGCTTGCGGTTTGCGGCGGAGGCCAAGCTTCATTTCTGCTGCGAAAAGCATAAGCCCAACCAATCCCTTCCCAAGGCACAGTAATCTCAGTGCCATCGCTGAGTAACGCGTTAAAACTCCGGGGCGCAACCGCAGTGACAATCGCGGGTTGTTGGTTGCCATAAGTAGGCACCGGCTCTAGTGCCTGCAACCAGCGTGTGCGTCGCTCGGTGTCGTCTTCGTTGGCCAGCGGCGCCAGATTTGTTGCAGGTCCCCGGTAGCCGTGCCGCTTGTCATAGTAGTTTTCTAAGCCGTTAACGAGCGCCGCGTTGGCTTCGTGTTGGCGCGTCGAATCGATCGTTGTAATGACCTCGAAGCCCTGTGTATAGGTTGCTTCGCCATATTGATCAAAGAGTTGCTGACGAACCATTTCGGCAACGTAGGGCGCGTTCACCTCGATGTTGCGATTATGGCGCGTCGCACTCACCGGTTCAGCGTCGGCGAGCGCAAACTCCTGCTCGGTAATCATTCCCTCTCGCACCATGTTTTTAAGGCGCGTTCTCCTGCGTTCGACAGAACGGCTTGGATTGCTGAGTGGGTTGCAAGTAGACGGGCAGGGCAGCAAAGACACCATCATCGCAGCCTCTGCGAGGGTAAGCTCGGACGGGTGTTTGCCGTAGTACACGAATGCGGCGGCGCCGATGCCATCAGCGCCCGCGCCAAAATAAATGGTGTTGAGGTAAAGAGTGAGAATCTCTTCTTTGGTGAGTTCGCGCTGAATCTGTAGCGCGAATGGGATCTCTTTAAATTTGCGTAGATAGACGTTGTCGCTGTCGAATGACAGGTTGTTAGCAAGCTGCATAGTAATCGTGCTGCCGCCGCCCATGTTCACCCCGCGGATAAAGCCATAAAAGCCGCGAATAAGGCTCTGAAAATCGACACCGGGATGCGAGTAGAAGCGGGCATCTTCCGTTGCAATCAGCGCGTCGATCATCACCTGAGGGATTTCTTCAAACTCGACCGGATCGCGGCGGTTGCCAATTTCATCAATGAGCAGGCCATCGGCGGTATAGATGCGCAACGGGGTCTCTAGCTGGACGCTGCGATAGGTTTCGGCTGCTGGCAGGAGTGGGGCGAGATAGAGATAGGCAGCGGTGGCAATCATCACCACGCCGGTAAAGGCGGCAACGGAGAGGAGTACTAGCCAGCGGATGGCTTTGCGCAATCGTCTTTGTCGTTTCTCTGGCGTCATCGCGGCGGATTATCGCTCAAATTTTGGCGTTTGGAGGAAGTAGCGCAGCGCGCTCAGTTTTTTACCCTGCCAAGTATACACCTCACTCGGCGCAATGCTCGCAAGCGGCAGAGTCTTTTTGATCGCGAAGAGGGAGTTGTTCCACTGTCTAATGTCTCTGCGGCGCGGTTTTTCCTGTGCGAGCGACGGCGCCGCCGAGAAAATCGACGAAAGTAGGCGGCAGAGAGTTCTGTCATCTAGAGTAAGCAGAGGAGAAAGCCGCCTTAGCGGAGGCTTTTAAAGGTGCTGGGAATTGTGGGCACCCTGACCTAAAGGCAGCAGAAAGTGATACGAGTATCGAGCGAAAGATGCAGAGTCTAACCGGATTCTTTGGGAGACACGGTCGCCTCCTTATTGGAGTGGATATTTCGGATACCCAAGTGCGGGTTGTAAGCCTGAGCAAACAGGCTGGCCGCTATCGAGTTGAGGGTTATTGCATTGGCGAACTGGCAGACGGCGCCGTTGAGGATGGCGTGATCGGTGATGTTGATACCGTTGCTTTATGCCTAGAACGCCTTGTGGAACGTATGGGACTTAGAACGCATGGAGCAGCGCTAGCGATTAAATCGGGGGCGGCGTTCACTAAGCATGTCATGCTCGATTCCACACTTGCGCGGCGAGAGATTGAAGAGTTGATGCTCGTCGAGGCAGAGAGTTCGCTCCCTTATGCGCTAGATGAGGTTTATCTCGACTATGCCATTGCTGACGGCGTGATCGCTGGCGCTGCGCGCCGCCCTCAAAAAATGCTACTAGTGGCCTGCAAACACGATGTCCTTGACCCTAGAGTTCGAGTGGCAGAACAGGCGCGATTGCAAGTCGAGGCCGTTGATCTCGAGTCATTTGCCCTGCAACGAGTGTTATCGCGACACTCAAATCTGGAGTCAGGCGGGTACTCAGGTCAACAAAAAGCTGAGCAAACAGGACTCGTGGCTTTGATTTTGCTCGAATCAAAACTCTCAAGCGTGCACTTTTTTCGCAAAGGCGAACACAAGCTAAGCTGGGATTGGCGCCGCAAAAAAGCGGGTTCCGCCTCTGCTTTCGGATCGGTTTCGGCAGACGTCGATGCCTGTGGTTTAGACGATTTCGACGCTTGTATTAGCGGGGAGACGAGAGGGAAACACTCCGAGGCGGGCACTGAACGCTGTAAAGCGATAGCCAACGAAATCGCAACCCAGGTATGTCTCGCGATCGGTCAGTTGCCAAACGACGCTGTTGCCAGCGCGATTTCACAGGCGATTCTTGGTGGTGCAGACGCGCAAGAAGTGGGGCTGGCTGAGATGATTGCCGAGTCGCTTCTTTGCCAGGTAGGGCTAGCGAACCCCTTCCTAGATATGACGTTGGCTGAAGGCCTCGATCCGCTTGTGATAGATCAAGATGCGCCCTTACTAATGGTTGCTTGCGGTCTTGCGCTGCGACAGCCTCGCTGATGAGACAGATAAACCTACTTCCTTGGCGCGAGCGTCGCCTCGAGGCAATGAAGCGGACGTTTGTCATGCAGACTGTATTCACAGTAGTTGTTGTTATTTTTATCGTGTTGGCGGCGCATAAATCATTGACTCAGCGCTTAGTGAAGCAAGAGGGAGTAAATCGCATCTTGGAGCAGCATATCGCTGACCTCAATACACAAGTTACGGAGGTTGATCAGTTTCGCGAAAGGCAAGCTGTCGTTCGAGATCGAATGCGTGTGATCGCCGATCTCCAAAACGAGCGCGCATCGGTAGTGAAAATGTTAGATGGGCTGGTAAGAAGCCTGCCGAGTGAGGTGTATTTTTTGACACTGGAGCGAGTCGACGATGCCATTCTTATCGAGGGCGTGTCGGAGTCTTATCTTGGCATTACCGAGCTTATGCGGCGCCTCGAGGATTCCGAGGAATTTGATAATGCTGATCTTAACGCGATAGCGACAGAGGCCTCTGAGACCGATGCCCCCAGCCTGTTTGTTTTCAATTTGAGTGTTGGGGTAGCTGAAGTCGCAGGAGGCGGCGTTAGGGGATCTGAAGTTCAGGGAGGCGCAAACGATGGGTAAGGCAACAAAGTCGATTATCTCGTCGATATCCACGCTAAGAACACGTGCCAATAATCTGTCGAATTTTGATGTCGCTGAACTGGCCGAACTCGACACAATTGCTGAATGGCCGCAGCCTGTGCGTCAATTTCTCCTTCTAGGCACGTTACTTCTTGGCCTTTTGACGGGGTATTTTTATTTTCTTTCGGAGCCTCGAAGGGCAATCGAAGCCGCTCAGGCGCTCGAGGATCAGTTGAGGGCAGACTTCACTCATAAAGCAAGAGAGGCGTCACAGCTTGATGCCATGAAAGGACAAGTCGCTGCAATTGATTTGGCTTTTAATGGCCTTCTGAGGCAGCTACCCTCCTCGGCCGAAGTGCCGAGTCTTGTCGACGATATTACGGAAGCCGGATTAGGGTACGGTCTTGAATTTAGTCGCATTCAGCTGCAAGGAGAGACCATGCGTGAATTCTTCTATGAACTGCCTATAGAAATAGCACTCGTTGGCAGCTATCACGATTTTGGGATGTTTGTGAGCGGCGTAGCGAGTTTAGGAAGGATTGTCACTCTCCACGACTTTAAGATCGATTCCAGCGCTGAGAAAGGACAGAAGATGAGGCTGCTCGCGCGAACCTACCGCTACGATGAAAAATTTGTTTCGACACCATCTGTCGAAAAGGAATCGACCGATGGCGTTATCTAGGCAGAGGTTGCGGTCCCACTGGGTATTGGTGCTGGTTGCTTGGGTCATGTCTGCGACGTCTTGCACACAACCTGCCAACAGCGAGGAACTTGAAGTGTTTATTCAGACGGCCCTCGGGCGCAAGCCTGTGCGTTTAGCCATGAGACCGATGGTGGCCAGGGTGGACAGATTCGTTTACAGCGCAGCTGGCCTTAGGAGTCCCTTCGAACGGCCGCCGGCGCTCGAGGCTTGGGCGCCCTCGAGCGAGGGAGTTGCGCCAGAGTTTCTGCGTAAAAAAGAAGCATTAGAATCGTCGTTACTTAGCGACCTGAGCATGGTTGGCTTTTTATCTTTCGACGGGCAAATTCTCGGGCTAGTTGAAACCTTGGAAGGCGAACTTTTCCGAGTTAGTCGGGGGAGCTATTTGGGGTTGAACTATGGGCGAATCTGGCGAGTGCGACACGAGGGTATCGATCTTGTCGAAATAGTCCCGAGCGGTGATGGGGGATGGATTGAGAGGCCACAGACTCTTGCGTTACGCCAACACGGTGAGGGTGGAGGCGTTCTGCAGTGAGGCTAGCGACAGTAATAGGATTTTTGTGTGTCGTTACTGCATTCACGCCCGCGAGTGCGGCTCAAGAAAGCTTGGCAGACGGCGCGGAGTTTTCGCAGTACAAAGGAAGAATTACAGGTCTGTCCTTTCAGAATGTCCCCATAAGGCGAGCGCTTTTTCAGCTCGCAAACTTTTATGGATTCAACCTCATTGCGAGTGATTCCATCGAAGGTGAGATCACCATCGACTTAAAAGAGGTGCCGTGGGATCAAGCGCTGGCATTGGTGTTACGCATGAAACGCCTGAGTGGGCGGTTAGAGGGGAATGTGCTTTATGTCGCGCCGACACAAGAAATTGCCGAGCAAGATTTTCTGGACGTCCAGGCTGCGGCACAGGCCGAGGCGCTAGCCCCATTGTTGACTGAGTTTCTGCAAATCAACTACGCCAATGCAGGCGATATCATGCAGTTGCTCACTGGGGTTGGCGCTAAGGGCGGCAGACTCACTGCTCCGGCGCAGGGCGGCGTTGCCTCGAGGATCAACCAAGGGCTTTTGTCACCAAGAGGGTCAGCGTCTGTCGACCCACGAACCAATATCATCATTGTGAGAGACACGGCCGAAAAATTAGCAGAGGTCAGGCAGATGCTTTCAACCCTCGATATCGCGGTAAGGCAAGTGCTTATTGAGGCCCGTATCGTTAATGTCGAAACTAACTTTGGCCGTGAGCTAGGCGTTAGATGGGGGTTGGGGGGGAGTGCTGGAAAGACAAGATTCGGCGGATCGCAAGCGACAACGGCCGATTTGCTCTCTTCCGATTTTGCCGTCGCTGATGCGCGCGCTCAGGCTGCTATTGCAGGCGAAGCTGCAAGGCTTGATGCGCTGCAGGGTGACACCAACCCAGAGTTGATCCCCGCAATAGCCGCGTTGGCTCGCGCTTCGCTTCCCATCCCCCGCTCCGTGGTGTCTTTTCCGCAAGCGCTCAGTGTTGATCTTGGTGTTGCCGATACAGAAGCGTCGAGCTTTGCCATTGGCTACGCACGCCATAGTGCGCTCATCGAATTGGAGCTTTCGGCACTCGAAAGCAGCGGCAATGGCGAGGTGATCGCTCGCCCTAAAGTGACGACACAAGACAAAATGCCGGCATTGATACAATCAGGTGTGCGCATTCCTTATCAGTCGCAAGCGGGGGGGGCTGCGGGTGGTTCGACCACAGAGTTTGAAGAGGCAGTATTATCGCTCGAGGTTACCCCTCAAATTACTCCGGACGGGCGTATTAATATGCATCTCGATATTCGACAAGATTCGGTCGCCTCTGGAACGGGGTCGACTCCCGCCATTAACACTAATCAGGTGACCACGAGGGTGTTAGTAAACGATGGCGGAACAATTGTCTTGGGCGGGGTTTTTCGCGAGGAGACAGCAATGTCTGAATCTAAAACTCCGTTTCTAGGAGACATTCCTTATCTTGGCCGGTTATTCAAACGCACGAAACGTTCGAGTCGACGAACCGAGCTATTGATTTTCATAACGCCTAAAATACTCGAAGAGAATTTCGAGTAACTTCCCCGCTGGCCTAGCGGGGGCTCAATAATCTCAATTGATGCTTACCCCGAAGTTTCATCATAGCGTAACTGCCTCTATACTGTGCCTACTCGATAAAACCCTCATGAAGCGCAGATGAAATCCTCAAGTTCATTATTTTTAGTTGGCCCGATGGGTGTCGGAAAGACAACCATTGGCAAGGTCTTAGCTGAGTCGCTTGGACTTGAATTTGTCGACTCCGATCGCGAAATCGAACGCGTCACTGGCGCTGATATTCCTTGGATTTTCGATGTTGAGGGTGAAGAAGGCTTCCGTGCTCGAGAGTCTAAGATGATCGAGCAGCTAACCTCCCGCACCAATATTGTCCTCGCGACAGGCGGCGGCGCGATATTGGCGGAGGCAAACAGACAGTGGCTAATGAGCCGTGGCTGCGTAATCTACCTGCGCGCACCGATAAGCCAGCAAATAGAGAGGACCAAGCGCGACAAGTCTAGGCCGCTTTTGCAGACAGCCGACCCGGCACAAAAAATTCGTGACTTGATGGCTTTTCGCGAGCCACTCTACCGAGAGGTCGCAGACTTTACGGTTGATACTTATCGCCGAGGGCCTAAGGCCGTTTGCGCAGAAATACAGCGGCAGCTTAACAGCGACGAGAATGTTCCAGCGTAAAGCGGCGACTACCCGTTACCTATTGCAGTGCCCTGAACCTGCGGGACTGCCCGATCGAATGATTGCATTGAAGGATTAGAGACCATGTTGACCGTAAATGTTGAGTTAGGCGAGCGCGGCTATCCGATCGTTATTGGTGCCGGCTTGCTTGGCGATCAAGGCCTGGCGGCCCGCATCGGCCAAGAGGTGCTGCGTCAAGGCAAGATCGTAATCGTGACCAATGACGTCGTCGCGCCGCTTTATCTCGAAAAAGCAGTGGCATTTTTTGCCGACCGTGACTGCGCGTCAATAGTCTTGAACGATGGTGAGGCGCATAAAACGCTTGCAGCCGTAGACACTATTTACGACTTTTTGCTCAGCAATAAATATGACCGCCACACCACGCTTGTCGCTCTTGGTGGGGGAGTTGTCGGTGACATTACCGGCTTTGCGGCGGCAACGTATCTGCGCGGCATCGACTTTGTGCAGATCCCAACGACACTCCTCGCGCAGGTCGACTCGTCTGTTGGCGGTAAGACAGGCGTTAATCACCGTCTCGGTAAGAATATGATCGGCGCTTTTTATCAGCCGCGGTGTGTGATTGCCGACACCGATGTGTTGTCTACCCTGCCGGCACGTGAGATCAGAGCGGGGCTCGCCGAGGTCACTAAATACGGATTGATCAGAGACGCGAGTTTCTTCCACTGGCTGGGTGACCATGCAGCGCAGTTGGTGAGCGGTGATCCCGTGCTGATGGCTGAGGTTATTCAGACCTGTTGCAGAATTAAGGCAGAGGTCGTTGCCGAAGACGAACGAGAGTCGGGCGTCCGTGCGCTGCTCAATCTCGGGCATACATTCGGTCATGCAATCGAGACGGCTACGGGCTACGGCACATGGCTGCACGGCGAGACGGTTGCGATGGGCACCGTAATGGCGGCAGACCTGAGTGCACGAATTGGATGGATAGACCCGGAAGACGCTCGCCTGATCAGGCGAATCCTAGAGCAAAATTTCGGTATGACAGTCGTCCCTCCTGCCGATATCACTATTGAGCGCTATCTTGACCTGATGGCCTCAGACAAGAAAACCGAACAAGGCAAGCTGCGTTTTATCTTACTCAACGCGATTGGGCAGGGAGCGATAGCGAGCGACATCGAACCAGGTCAGCTGGTGGCCACCCTGGAGGCCGCCGATCGCCTATGTGAATGAACTTGTGAGTGAACTTGTGAGTAAGCCTGTGAGTGACGCAGCGATTCTGATTCCGGACCCCTTGGCAGCAAGGGAGAATCAACTAATTCAGGGCAAAGCGAGGCTCGCTGTATGATCGATCATCACGATGCTCTTCTCTCAAAGCTTATAGACGATGCCTTTTACGGCAGGCCATTAATTGCGGTTACCGGGGTTGAAGGCGCGGGCAAGACGACCCTTGCTCGACGCTTTGCCCAACAATTCGCTAATGAAGCTGAGTGCATAGCGCTCAAGGCGAGCGATTTTAAAAATCGCGATGACTTTATCCAGCGCCTCGTATCTAAGCTGAGTCCCGACTCTGTCGAGTACGCAGCTGACACCCCTCTTAATACTATTGTCGACTATGCAGGCTCGCTTGCCGATCAAGAGCGCTTGCTCGTTCTCATTGTTGATGATGCAGAGTCATTGAGCGATGCCTTTCTGGAGACGCTCTATGAGCTTATAGACGAAGCCGATGAGGCGAGTCTCTGTTGTCTGCTTCTTGGCGACCCTGGGTTAAAGGACGCTATCGAGCGAGCCGACCCCAACGGAGGAATCGAGGATTTTAGCTGGTTCGACCTTCCAAAACTTGAGGAGCCTGAGCGGCCAGTCGATCCCGATCAGCCGATTGCATCAACCGCTATAGCAACTATTACAGCAACCACAGAGGCAGCCGCGCCAATCGATGAGCTGCTTCAAAAACCGGATGTCCACGAGGCACAGGTTGAAAGTGGCGCTACTGAGTCTGCTGAGCCTATTGAGTTGGCGCCGCTCGATATTGAGAAAGAGTCCGATGAAAGCTTCGATGAACTTCTAGGTATGATGGCGAACGACGCTGGGGCAGGCGCTGCTGCCGACACAGAGTCAGATGATAATCCAGAGTTTGACGGCAGTTCAGAACCAGAGCCAGAGCCAGATTCTGCATTCGAAAGGGTCAACAGCGATGCTGTCCAGCTAGGCGACAGCGGCCTCGAGCCGGCTGCGAGCGAAGACGAATTTGATCGCAATATAGACGAATGGCTCGAGCCCGATACGCGGCCGAGTCTTGGCGGAGCACGCTTCTCTGCGGGCGAAGACTTGGAACTGGACTTCGACAATGATGAGCAGCCCGAGGACGCAGGGCAAGCGCGGCGCGATGAGGCGTCGACGCTTGACCCAGATATTTTTGGAGACGACGAGGACGACGTCAACACCAGCGCGAGCAAGACGGATTACCTCGCCGCTGCAATCGGATTCGCGCGGTCTGTGCCTTTGCGTCTCGCTGCTGCCCGCAATTATTGGCTCGCCGCAGGTGGGCTGATGCTGCTCGTGCTTGCGGTGATTGTGTTCTGGCGCATTCCTGACGAGCCCAGCTCTGGAACTATTGAGCTTGCCGCGCCAGTCGCATCGAGGGCAGGGGATTCTGCCTCGGTGATGCCTCCGACAAGCGGGCAGATAAGTCGACCAACCGCGGACCGTTCGGTAGTAGAACCGGATTTGGAAATTGTCTCGTCAGCCGTGCCGGTTATAGCTAACACGGCTGAGTTATCGCAGCCCGCCTCTCCACAAAGACCCGCCTCTCCACAAAGACCCGCCTCTCCAGAAAGGG